>JAHFCD010000208.1 GCA_023249695.1 Elusimicrobiota bacterium | reverse complement strand
AGTTTTAGTTCGCAGCGACCCCAGCTCGATTCCAACCGCCTCGCATGCTCTTGCGCCGATGTCCGAAAGCGTTAATTCCGGATCCATGCGAGGCCGTGTCAAGGACGGGTTAACGTCTTCCGATTGCCATGGATCGAATTCATCAAGATTGGGGGCCTCCACAGGGGAACGGCTCGACCAAGGCCAGTCCATTGGGCTTTCAACCAGCCCGGCTCGCACCGGGTTCATCTGAATATATTGGATAAGGCCCAAGAGATAGCGATCGTCGAGGCATAGAATCGATTTATAGCGCGCCTGGAACACATGCCCCGTCCGGCCATGTCTTTGATTGAAAGTTATTGAGTATCCGGTGAGTATCCTCTGGATGACGGAACAGAGAGGCACGGTCGCCACTTTGATCGCCAAATGGAAGTGATTGCCCATAAGGCAGAAAGCGTAAATAGTCGCGCCGGTTTCGAGCTTTATTCGCTCAAGGGACCGCAGAAATTTCCGGCGGTCCAGGTCGTCGATAAAGACCGCCTGTCCGTTCACGCCCCGGGCCATCACATGATAGACGGCGCCGGGATAATGTATTCTTGGTCGTCGACTCATACCTATCATACGATTGACCCCCTGAAAATGTTCCCTCGACGCCGAGAATTCAACGAATTAGCTGGCCTGACACTCCTTGTTCTCCTGGGAGCCTGCGGGCCTACAAAAGAGTCGGAGCCGAATGACTCTTATCAGCAGGCGTCGATGCTGAAGCCGGGCGGCAAGGCGACGGGGACGATCGGCAATCCGAAAGACCAGGATTGGTACCGGCTGGATTCGCTGGCGGAGGGCGTCCTTGCGGTGAAACTCGGCGGGATCAAGGACGTCGACTTCGTGATTTCATTTTTCGACAAGGACCGGCGCGAGCTCAAGCGCGTGGACGAGACCACCGTCGGCGGCGACGAACAGCTTCTCGATCTCGGCGTTTCCGCGGGCGCGTACTATCTCGTCGTCTCGAACAAGAACGAGAAGGCGAATAATCCGGCGCAGGTCTACGAATTGCAGACGAAGCTCGACGGGGCCGCGGGGCGCGAACGTGAGCCGAACGACACCGCGCTCACGGCCCAAACCGTGGAAGCCGGCGGCCTGGCGAAAGGTCATTATTGGCCCGCCAAGCAGCTGCTATCCGAGGACCCGGAGGCGGCCGAGGAAGACTGGTACTCCATCGAGGTCTCGAAGCCCGGACTCTTCCTGCTCAACATCGACGTGAGCGAAGTGACCAAGGTCGACGCGATCCTCGAGGTGTACGACACGAACGGCTACAAGCTCAAGGAGCTCGACGCGGGCGGCATCGGCGAGGGCGAGAGCCTGCGGAATTTCGGCGTGCGCGGTCCGGGCAAGTTTCAGCTTCGCCTGCGCTCGAAGTACAAGAACGCGGGGAACCCCGACGTGACCTACGATCTTCTAACGGAGCTGCTTCCGTATCAAGGCGCGACCGAATTCGAGCCTAACGACCAGCGCGCCGACGCGACGCCCCTCGGGCTCGACTCGATCTCCGGCACGGTCGCTCCCGCCGCGGATCAGGACTGGTACAAGGTCACGGTCGACAGCGGAACGAAGCAGCTCCTTCGCTCGGAACTGTCGGGCCTCGCCGGCATGGACTTGACCTTATCGTTGCGCGACGGCCTCGGCAACGAAGTCTCGTTCATCGACAACATGGGCAAGGAGCAGCCCGAGGTCATGACGGGCTGGGGGCTGGCGGGGGGCGACTACCATCTCGTCGTATCGGAGAAATCCGGCAAGAAGTCGGATAGCCGGCAGTCGTACGGGCTGACGCGGAAGCTGATCCCGTGGCAGCCTGGCCTCGAGTGGGAGCCGAACAACTCCAGCGGCACCGTCCAGTCGCTGAAAGTCGGCGATTCCGTCGACGGCTATTTCGCGCCGAAGGGCGACGAGGACTGGTACGAGTTCAACCTTTACCAAAAGGGCGTGGTCGTCCTCGAGCTGACCGGCGTTATCAACGTCGCGCCGACGCTCGTCTTGTTCGATCAGGAATATAAAGAGGTCGCCGCGGCGGCCGCGCCGAAGTCCGGCGAGCCGGTTTCGATCGAGCGCGAGCTCGATCGCGGGACCTATGTCGTACGCCTGAAGCCCGCCGACGCCGCTCACAACAACGTGCGGGATAAATACTCGTTCCGCGTGCGCGCGAAATGAAGCCGTTTCCGCTGCTTGCGCTCATCCTCGCGGCCTGCGCGGGACCGAAGGCGGCCGAATTTCCCAAAGCCCCGCCGCCGCCCTCGACCGTCGCGGTCGTCGAGGTCAAGGATCCCAACTTCGAACTCGTGGTCGTCGAGGCCGTGCCCAACGCGGACGACGAGGGAGTTTCCTTCACCAAGATCTTCGTCGACGGAAAGGAGACGGGCCGGACCGCGGTCGGCCCCCGCTCGCAGGAAAAACGCGCCCGGCTGAAGGTGGCGACGGGCAATCAACCCGTGCGCCTCGAGCACTGGTTCCTGCCGCCGATCGGCGAGTGGACGCTCCTGCCCGAGGCGCAGCAGCCGCGAGAGCGCTTCGTACGCGTCGAAGACGGCACGATCGCCCGCATGACTCTTCGCTTCGCTCCTGATGGAGCCCCTTCCCTCGCGATCAGCCGCGACCCCGCGGCGTCCCGCTAACGCCTGAATTCAACGAATTCGCGGGCCTGACACCTAAAATTCCCGCGTGGGCTTGGAGAGGTAGATTTCCTTGACGAAGGACATCCAGGCGGGGGCGGCGATGGAGCCGCCGGCCTTGCCGGGGGACATCGCGGTGCGCATGTCGTCGTGGCCGATCCAGACGGCGGCCGAGAGGTCGGGGGTGACGCCGGCGAACCAGGCGTCGCGGTAGTCGTTGGTGGTGCCGGTCTTTCCCGCGGCCGGGACGTTGAAGCCGATCCGGCGCGCGGACGCGTAGGCGGTGCCCTCCGGGCCCAGGACGCCGCGCATCGTGTCGATCATCGCGCGCGCGGTGGCCGAGGAGAAGACGACGGCGCCCTCGGCTTTCGGGGCCTCGCTCTCGTTCAAGACCTTCCCGTCCCGGTCTTCGATGCGGCGCAGCCACCAGGGGCGGACGGCGCGGCCGCCGTTGGCAAAGGCGGCGTAAGCGGCGGCCATTTGGACGGGCGAGATGTCCGCGGTGCCGAGAGCCAGGGACAGGTTGCGCGGCAGGCGCTCGATGGGGACGCCGCTCGCCTTCGACAGCGCCTCGAGCACATGATCGATGTCGACTTCCTTGAGGAGCTTGATCGCGATCGAGTTCAGCGACTTCCACAGGGCGAAGTCGAGGCGGACCTCCCCGTAATACTTGTTGCCGTAGTTGTGCGGCGACCATTTGCGGCCGCCGCCGATCTTGTAGGTGACCGGGGCGTCGAGCATCGTGTCGCCCGCCTTGAAGCGTCCGCTCTCGTACGCCTCGGCCCAGACGAACGGCTTGACCGAGGAGCCCATCAGCCGGCGCCCGTCGGTCGCGCGGTCGAGCTGGTTTTGGAAGCTGAAGCCGGTGCCCCCGACCAGGGCCAGGAGCGATCCGTCGCGCGGATCGAGGGCCGCGAGCGCGCCTTCGACGGGAGCCGCCTTTCCGGCGGGCTCGCCGTCCTCGTCGGGCTTGGCCGCGGGGTCGTTCTCCTTGGCGAGGCGCTCGCGCAGGGCGCGCTGGGCGGCCTTCTGCGCGTCGAGGTCGAAGGTGGTGCGGATCGTCAGACCGCCGCGCAGAAGGCGCTCCTTCGTGTACGCGCGCAGCATCTGGCGGCGCACGTACTCGACGACGTAGGGCGCCTCGTTGACGCGCGTGCGCCAGAAGGAGACCTCGGGCACGCTCGCGCGATGGGAGAACCGCTCCCAGAACTCCCCCTCGATGCGCTCGACCGAGCTGTCCGGAAGATAGCCGTTGCGGGCCATGCGCTTGAGCACGGTGCGCTGGCGCGGGCGGGCGAGCTCCGGGGAGTCGAGCGGCGAATACTTGTTCGGGCTCGGGATGATGCCGACCATCATCGCCGACTCGCCGACGTCGAGGGCGGAGGTCGGCTTGCCGAAGTAGTAGCGCGACGCGGACTCGACGCCGAAGGCGCCGTGGCCGAAGTAGGCGAAGTTGAGGTACATCATGAGGATCTGATCCTTCGTGAACTTCTGCTCGAGCTTCCTGACGCAGAAATACTCAAAAATCTTTCGGCCGGCGGTGCGCTTGCGGGTCGTGAACATCTGCTTGGCGAGCTGCTGCGTCAAGGTCGAGCCGCCCTGGCTGCGCCGGAGGCCGGTCAAGGTCACGACGACCGCGCGCGCGGTCGCCCTCCAGTCCACGCCGTGATGGTCGTAGAAGTGGGCGTCCTCGCTGGCGACGAGGGCTTTTTTAAGAAAGGCCGGCAGATCGTCGGGGGAGCGGACGTACTGGCCCTTCTCGACGGAGAACTCAGCGATCAGGCGGTCCTTCGCGTCGAGGATGCGCGTCGGGGCGGCGGCGACCGACAGCTTCGAGGCCATGTACGGGACCTCGAACGCCTCGTCTTCGCCGAGCAGGTATTCCTCGCGCCCCGGGACCGTCAGGTTGAGGTAGTAGGAGTCCATCTTCTCGATGATGGACGCCTCGAGCTGATGGTAGCGCCACCAGCCCGACAGGAACATCCCGGCGACGACGGCGCCGGCGGCGAACATCGCCGCCGCCGCGGCCATCAGCGCGCGACGAATCCAGACCCGGAGCATGCCTTGATGATACCATTCGGGCCCGCGCGGGCTTACGGACAACGCTTTTTAGGCCGCGCGGGGGGTCTCGAGACTTTCGAGGGCGCGCGCCAGATTTCCGGCGGTCGCGTAGCGCCTATCCGGGTCGGGATCCAGCGCTTTCGCAAAAACCTCATCGAGACCAGGCGGCAGCCGCGCGTCGATTTTGGACGGGGGCTCGTAAGCGCTCTTGAGCTTGTTCATTAAGAGTCCCGCCGCGGACCCGGCGAAAGGCCGCCGGCCGGTAAGCACCTCGTAAAGGCATAAGGCCGTCGAATACACGTCCGACTCCTTGCGCGCGACGCCTTGCTCCTGCTCCGGAGCCATGTACAAGGGAGTTCCCACCACGGAATTCGTCCGGGAATGGCGGCTCAGGGCCTCCTCCGTCAGGCGCGCGATCCCGAAATCCATGACCCGCACCCGCCCCTCGCCGTCCAGCATGAGATTCGCGGGCTTCAAATCGCGGTGGATCACGCCTCGGCCGTGCGCGTAGTCCAGTGCCGCTGCCACTCCACGGAACAGATCGCGGCCTTTCTCGAACGACAGCTTGTTTTCCTGTTCGATGACCTGATGCAAGGTCCGCCCCGCGATGTGCTCGAAAACC
>JAHFCD010000207.1 GCA_023249695.1 Elusimicrobiota bacterium | reverse complement strand
AGTCGCCTGACCGAGCGCATAGGCAAGCCGGTCACGTTGTCGCGGTCGCCGACGATGCGCGCGACGAGCGGATCATTCCGATCCTGGATGGCGTACGCGCCGGCCTTATCCATGTGCTTTTCCGCCAGCCGCCGCAGCCGATCCGCGTCGAGGAGACGGGCGTAAACGACGGTCACCGCGCACTCCGTATACACGCGCCCGCCCGCGACGAGGGCGGTTCCGGTGTACACGCGCTGCACCCGCCCCGACTGGAGCGTGATCATCCTCACGGCGTCCCGTAAATCCTTCGGCTTTCCGAGAATTTCGCCGCGGCAGACCACGAGCGTATCGGCTCCGAGCACCAGCCGCCCGGGGTGGCGCCGCGAAACATCTAGGGCCTTGAGCCGCGCGAGCTTGACGACCAGCCGCCGGGGAATTTTCTCGGCGTTCTTCTCGTCCACGCCGCTCGGATCGACGGTAAAGCTCACCCCCGCCGACCGCAATATCGCGCGCCGCCGAGGCGAGGCCGATGCGAGGATCAGTTTGTTTCCGCGGTTCAAAACAGGTCCGTGTAATCGCCCCATTTTTCGGTCCGAATATTTTCGACCCGCACCCCGAGCCGTTCAAGCCCGGCGCGCAGCTCCCCCACCATCTTATTCGGTCCGCAAAGATAATAAACCGCCGCCGCGTCGTTCGCGGCGGCGAAGATCGCGTCCGCGGTCCAGCGGCCGGTTTCCCCGCCCCAATTCGTCCCGGCGCCGGCTTGCGTCACCCGGTCGTTGACGCGGATGCCGCTTTGTCGCCAGCCGTCGTACTCGTCCCGGTAGAGAAGCCCCTCCGGCGTCTTGGCCGAACAGCACAGGGTTATTTTATTCGCGGGCCCCATCTCGATTTTATGCAGGCACATCGCCCGGAACGGCGTGACCCCGGTCCCCCCCGACACGAGCACCGCGTGCGCAATCGAGCCGTCATACACCCATTTCCCGAAGGGCCCCCGGACCACGAGCCCTCCCTCCGCGCGCGGCTGCAGCGCCCCCAGCCGCTCGGAGAAATCCCCGACCATCCCCACGGTCACCTCGAAATACTCCTTCGCCGCGACCGGCGAGGAGCACAGCGAGTACGCCCGCCAGGTCTTCGGGTCGTCCGCGAAGTGGAACATCAGAAACTGCCCCGGCGTGAAGCGGAAGCCGTCCGGCGAGGCGAACCGAAAGAGGCGTATCCCCGGCGCGGCGTCCTTCGCCGAGATCAAAACCGGCCAGAAAGTCGGATGCGCCGGCTTGCTCATCGGACTATCCTTGAGGATAGCTCTCCGGCCAGCCAGCTCGCATAAGCGCTGGAACCGCGGTCGATCTTAAGCGCGATCACCTCGGGGACTTCGTACGGATGGTTCTTCTCGACCCAGCGCTCGAGGGCGGCCAGCTTCGCGGCCGAGGTTTTGACGATCAGCAGGCTTTCCGCGTCGCGGCAGAGCTTCCCCTTCCAGGCGTAATGCGAGACGATCGCCGGCACGATATTCACGCACGCCGCGAGCCTCGCCTTCACGAGGCCCTTGGCCAGCGCCTCGGCCTTGCGGCCGCGCGGAGCGGTGATGAGAACGACGCGAAAAGCGGTCGCCATGACGGGATTCTAGCAGAAAGGCGAATCGCGGACGGGGTGGGTCCTTGCCGCGCTCGCCCTCGTTCTCGCCGGGCGCTCGCGCCCGGCGGCGCTTTAGCGGTAAGTCAGCGAGCCGACGACGTGGATCTTGAGCATGTTCGAGGCCTTGTGCTTCGCCGTGCCGCCCGCCGTGACGAGGGTCGTCTCGCCTTGCTTGACGACCCCGCTCTTCAGCAGGATGCGCTCGCCGTAGCCGAGCATCTCGTCGGTCGTCTTGCCGAGCGGGCAGATCATCGGGGCGATGCCCCAGTATAGCGCCAGCTGGTTGTACGTCGCCTTCAGCGGCGTCAGCGCGACGATCGGCGCGTACGGGCGGTACTTGGACATGATCCGCGCCGACCAGCCCGTCATCGTGTACACGATGACGGCCTTCGCTCCCGTGATGTCGCAGGCGTCGTGCGTCGCGCGCGCGAGCGCGTGCGCGAACCCGGTCTCAGGCGAGTCGAGCAGCCCGTGCGGGATCATGCGGTAGCGGAAGTTCGAGGCCTCGGCGCGGCGGATGATGTCCGCCATCACCGTCACCGTTTCGACGGGATAGAGTCCCACGGCGGACTCTCCCGACAACATGACCACGTCGGCGCCGTCGTAGATCGCGTTGGCGACGTCGCTGGCCTCGGCGCGCGTCGGCTGGGCGTGGCTGATCATGCTCTCGAGCATCTGCGTCGCGACGATGGACAGCTTGCCGGCGTCGTTGGCCTTGCGCACGAGCATCTTCTGCAGGGCGGGCACCTCGGCGGCGGACAGCTCGACGGCGAGGTCGCCGCGGGCGATCATGATGCCGTCGGCGGCGTCCAGGATGTCGTCGATGTGATGGATCGCCAGCGGGTGCTCGATCTTCGCGATGATGCGCGTCGGCGCTCCCGCCTTCTGGATGATGCGGCGCGCCTTTAAAATGTCGTCGGGCGAACGCACGAAGGACAGCGCCACGTGGTCGATGCCGCATTTCAGGCCCATCTCGAGGTCCTTCAAGTCCTTCGTCGTCAGGGCGGGCAGGTCGATGTCGGCGCCGGGCAGGTTGATCCCTTTGTGTTCCTTGAGGCGGCCGCCGATGAGGACCTCGCAGTCCACCCAGCCCGCGCCGGTTTTGAGCACGGTGAGGACGATCGAGCCGTCGTCGAGACGGATCTCCATTCCCTTGCTCACGGTCTGCGGAAGCTTCTTGAAGCTCGTCGAGAACTCCTCGGCCGTGCCGGGGATGTCGGCGACGCTGATGCGCGTGCGCGCGCCTTTTCTCAGGTCGATCGGTTCGCCGTTGCGCAGGCGGCCGACGCGCAGGCGCGGACCCTGCAGATCCATGACGACCGAGCAGGCGCGGCGGCTCTGGCGGGACAGGGAGCGGATCAGATCGACGTTTTTGGCGAGCTCGCCGAGCGAGGCGTGGGAGCAGTTGAGGCGGAACGCGTCGACGCCGGCGGCGAGCAGGTCCAGCATCACCGCGGGCTTGGCCGAGACGGGGCCGAGCGTGGCGAGGATCTTGGTGAGCTTCGGGCGGGTGGTCGGCGGCACGTGTTTATGGGTGGACATGAGTGGTTAGGACCTTCCTTAGATTGACGCTGTTGGCGGGCGAGACGACGCCTTTTTCGGTGACGATGGCGGTGACGAGAGCGTGCGGCGTGACGTCGAAGCCGAAATGATGGGCCTTCGCGCCCTTGGGGGCGATCGGGGCTCCGAAGATCTCGACGACCTCCTGGATCGAGCGCTCCTCGATCGGGATGTCGTCCCCATGCTTCGTCGACAGGTCCACGGTCGTGCTGGGCGCGACGACGTAAAAGGGAATGCCGTGGTGCTTGGCGAGGATGGCCAGGCCGTAGGTTCCGATCTTGTTGCACACGTCGGCGTTCGCGGCGATGCGGTCGCTGCCGACGATCACCGCGTCGATCTTCCGCGTCTTCATGAGGTGGGCGGCCATGTTGTCGGTGATGAGGGTCGCGGGAATGCCGGCCTTCATCAGCTCCCACAAGGTCAGGCGCGCGCCCTGCAGGTAGGGGCGCGTCTCGCACGGATACACATGCGCGACCTTGCCGGCGATCCAGCCGGCGCGGATCATGCCGACGGCGGTGCCGATGCCGGCCGTCGCGAGCGCCCCCGCGTTGCAGTGCGTGATGACGTTGGAGCCCTTCTTGAGCAGGGCCGCGCCGAGCGTCGCCATCCGCGCGTTGAAGGCGAGGTCGTCCCGGTAGTAGGCCTCGGCCGCGGCGGCCATCCGTTTCGACAGCGTCGCCTCGGGGCCGGACTTGGCGACGTCGAGCATGCGGTCGAGGGCGTGCATCAGGTTGACGGCGGTCGGCCGGGCGCGCCGGAGCAACGGCTCGGCCGCCAGCACGTCCTTGAGGCGGTTCCGGCGCGCGGCGAGCGCCATTCCATAGGCGGCCGCGCAGCCGATCAGGGGCGCGCCGCGCAGGACCATGTCCCGGGTGGCCTTCGCGACGTCGGCGGCGGTGCGGCAGGTCGCGAACTTGACCGTTCTCGGCAGGAGGCGCTGGTCGAGGACCTGCAGGCGGTCCCCCTTCCAGACGATGTGCTTGATCGGGTCTTCGTGAAGAGGCTTGCGTTTCATTTTCAGGGAAGCGATTATAGCTTTTACGCGAAGGGGGCTTTAAAACAGGACGAGGGCGAACAAGGTATGAAACCTTGCTCGCCCTCGATCTCCGACGCGGCGGAGACTTGAGGCGCTCTTAGGGGATGGAGTCCATCACCCGCTTGAGCTGCTCCTCGGTCTTGCCCACGATCTCCACGGTCTTCTCGCGGCCGTTGGCTCCGCGAAGGATGCTGACGCGCTTGCCGGGAACCTCGAAGAATTCAGCGAGGTAGTCCTTCAGCGCGGCATTGGCCTTCTCGTCGACCGCCGGAGCGGCGACTTTGACTCTCAGCACGCTACCGATGCGGCTGACCACTTCGTTGTCCGCGGCGTTAGGGATGACTCGCACTTTCACGATCATGCAGGGGCCTCCTTGATGTCGGACTAAGTTGCAAAAATTTGTGTGCCGATCCGGACCAGGTCCGCGCCTTCCTCGATCGCGACCTCGAAATCCCGGCTCATGCCCATGCTCAGCTTGCCGTGAGGCAGGTGCTTGTCCCTGAGTTCTCTCAGAAGCCTGAAGCTCGGCCTGACCGCTTCCAGCGGCTCGACGTTGGGCGCTATGCCCATCAGCCCTTGGAGCTCGAGGTTGCCGCATCGGCGGACTTCCTCGATCAATCCCGGCAGTTCCGCCGGTGTTATGCCCGACTGCGTTTCGCGCTCGGAGAGCTTCACCTGTATCATCACGGGGAGCTTTCGATCCGAGCCCGTCATTGCGCCGTTGAGCGCCGCCGCCAGCTTCGCGCTGTCCACGGAATCGACCGCGTCGAAGGTCTGAACGGCTTTCTTCGCCTTGTTCGTCTGCAGGTGTCCGATGAGGCGCCAACGGACCTTGCCCGCCAGGTCGCCGAGCTCACGCTTTTTCTTCTCGGCGTCTTGTACGCGGTTTTCCCCCACTTCGAGCACCCGCCCGGACGACAGGGCTTCCTTGACGGCCTCGAGGGAGGCGTATTTTGTGACCACTACCAAGCTTATCGCGCGTCCGTCACGGTTCGTCCGTGCGGCCGCCGCGTTCATGCGGTAGCGGATTTTTTCTAGGTTGTCAATGAACACCGAACCCAAACATTATAGCACACTCCAGGGACGAAATGACATGAATGGGCCAAAAGGCCCATGAAATCGCTAATT
>JAHFCD010000206.1:839-5344 GCA_023249695.1 Elusimicrobiota bacterium | reverse complement strand
GCCGTCGGCGCCGGTTCCGTCTTCCTGCGAAAGCTGCTGGAGGGGATGCCCCCGATCCACACGCTCGAGGACTACACGCCGTCGCTGACGACGCGCGTGTACGACTCCAAGGGCACGGTGATCTCCGAGCTGTCCATCGAGAAGCGCGCGCTGCTGCCCCTGTCTAAGATCCCGGTCGATCTGCAGAACGCCGTCATCGCCGTCGAGGACGACGCCTTCTTCAAGCACTGGGGCATCTCGCCGAAGGGCATCCTGCGCTCGTCGGTGCGCAACCTCATCGCGCGGCGGGTGGTGCAGGGCGCGTCCACGATCACCCAGCAGCTCGCGAAACAGATCTTCCTGAAGCCCGAGCGCCGCTTCACCCGCAAGATCCGCGAGGTCCTCCTCGCGCTGGAAATCGAACGCAATTTTTCAAAACCCGAAATCCTCCAGCTGTACCTGAACCAGGTGTACTTCGGCGAGGGCGCCTACGGCGCCCAGGCCGCCGCGCGCAATTACTTCGGCAAGGAAGTCTCGGAAATGACCCTGGCCGACTGCGCCCTGCTCGGCGGCCTCATCCGCGCGCCGCGCAACAACTCCCCGTTCTTCAAGCCCGAGAACGCGCGCAAGCGCCGCTCGGTCGTGCTCCAGCGCATGCTCGACGAGAAGCTCGTCACCCTGGCCGAGGCGAACGCGGCCAACGCCCAGCCGATCCCGCTCGTGAAGCCGCTCGGCTTCGATTCCCAGGCGCCGTTTTTCGTCGAGCACGTCCGTCGGCGGCTCGAGCAGAAATACGGCACCGCGGCCGTGTGGCGCGGCGGCCTGAAGGTCTTCACGACGCTCGACCTCGACATGCAGAAGAAGGCCGAGACGGTCATGGAGCGGGCCCTGACCGAGTTCGACGTCAAGGCGCAGGTCGAGCACGAAAAGAAGGTCGCCGAGCTGCTCGCGACGGGCGAGCCGCTGCCGCCCGAGGTCTCGACGGCCCCTCTCGCGAAGATCCAGGGGGCGTTCGTCGTCATCGACATCAAGACCGGCGCCGTGCGCGCGATGATCGGCGGGCGCGACTCGCACTTCAACCGCGTGACCCAGGCCAAGCGCCAGCCCGGCTCGGCGTTCAAGCCCTTCGTCTGGGCCGCGGCGCTCGGCTCGGGCATGACCGCCGCGTCGATGGTGGACGACACGCCGCTCGCGTTCTACTTCGACGGCCGCGACTGGCGTCTGCTCGAGGGCGCGACCGACCAGTACTCGATCAACCTGGCGACCCAGCCGTTCGCGGCGTCGCCGGACTTCAAGATCTGGGTGCCCGGAAACTTCGACGGCAAGTTCCTCGGCCGCATCACCTTGCGCAAGGCGCTCGCGAACTCGCGCAACATCTCCTCGATCAACCTGATCACGCAGGTCAGCCCGCCGCTCGTCGTCGAGCTGGCCAAGCGCGCGGGCATCCGCTCCGAGCTCGAGCCCGCGCCCGCCCTCGGCCTCGGCGCCTCGGTCGTGACTCCGCTCGAGATGACGGCCGCCTTCGGCACCTTCGCCAACGGAGGCATCGCGGTCACGCCGTACACGCTCGACCGGGCCGAGGACGCGAGCGGCAAGCAGCTGGAAGGGCACGTCCCCTCCGACAAGGAGGCGATGACGCCTCAGCTCGCGTACCTCGTCGTGAACCTGATGAAGGGCGTCGTGCAGAACGGCACCGGCAGCCATGCGAGCCGTCTCGGCCGCCCGCTCGGAGGGAAGACCGGAACCTCGAACGACAACCGCGACCTCTGGTTCATCGGCTTCACGCCCGACCTCGTCGCGGGCGCGTGGATGGGCTACGACGACTTCACCTCGCTCGGCCGCAAGGACTGGACGGGCGGCTCGACCGTCGTGCCGTGGTGGACGGAGATCATGGGCGAGATCCTGAAGGACTACCCGAAGCGCGACTTTCCGGCGCCGCCGGGCATCGTCTTCGCCGCGATCGACAAGACGCAGGGGCTGCTCTATCAGCCGGCGTGCCCGAAGGCGAATAAGCTGCTCGAGGCGTTCGCGCAGGGGACCGAGCCGAAGGAGTACTGCGATCCGAACCGCGTCGGGCCCGCCGTCATCGAGCTTTCGACCGACACGCTGAACACGACGGCCTTGCCCGACGGGGGCTACGGCCTGCTGCGGCCGTCCACCGCGCCGGCCGCGCCGGCGCGCAACGACGATCCCGACGCGCCTCCGCCCTTGCCGACCGACGGCGAGCTCGAGCCGGCTCCGGCGTTCGGCGAAGACCCCGGCACGCTGCAGTAGCCCGGCGCGGCGCTAAAGGTAGACGCGCGGAGCGCGCGAGGCCGTGCGTCTGATGGGGAGCTCGACCGCGTCGCCGGGCTTGATGCCGGGCAGCCCCGTCGCGTCGACGAGGACGTGCGAGATGCCGCAGCGGCCGACGAACGGCAGGTTCACGCCCTCGCGCTTCCCCCAAAAAGACTGGCTCGCGCCGAGGCCGATGAGGCGCTCGGCGGGCTGCATCGTGAGGCCGTCCGCGTAGCCGACGGGCAAGGTCGCGACGGTCATCCGCCGCGGCACGAGATACTCGCTCGCGTAGCCGATCGAGGCGCCCTTGGCGGCCTCGCGCACCGAGATCACCCGCGCGAAGAAGCGCCACGGCATCTTGAGCGCGGGCGGACGGGTCTTCGAGCGGTTGATGCCGTAAAGCAGGTTGCCGACGCAGGCCAGGTCGAAGCGCCGGTGGGGGAAGTCCATGAAGACGGTCGAATTCGCCGCGCGCAGGCGCAGGCCCGGATACGGGGCCGCGAGGCGGGCGAAGGCGCCCAACTTCTCCTCGGCCTCGACCGCGTTCTTGCCGGGCATGTAGCCGAGATGGGCCGAGAGCCCGTCCACGGTCACGCCGCCCAGCTTCGCCAGCTTCTTCATGAGCGCGGGCAGTTCCTTCGGAGCGAGCCCCCAGCGTCCGAGGCCGAAATCGAGGTCGATCTGGAGCCGAATTTTTTTGCCGCGGGCCGCCCGCTGGAGCGCCTTGGCCTGGACGAGGGAGTCGATGACCGGGATCACGCCGAGCTTGAGGGCCGCGGCGGACTGCTCCGGCAGGAAGGGGGCGAGCATCTGGATCGGCGCCTTGATCCCGGCCTTGCGAATCACCTCCGCCTCGCACAGGTCGCGCACGCCGAGGCGCTCGGCCCCGGCCTTGAGCACGACCTTCGCGACCTCGACCGCGCCGTGCCCGTACGCGTCCGCCTTGACCGCGGCGACGAAGCCCGCGCCCTTGGGCAGCTGGGACTTGATCCACGCGGCGTTGCCGGCGATCGCGGACAGGTCGATCTCGACCCATTTCATCAAGGAGGGGGAGGCCATCGGGAGACATCTTATTAAATCGGCGCCGACTGTTCCCGGAAACAGTTGCATGACCGCACTAGGGATCAACCACGGTAAAAAGTAGAATGAGGCGTGGCGATACTGAAAATGGGCACACGCGGTTCCGCGCTCGCGCTTGCGCAATCGGGCCTGATGGCGCGCGCCCTCGAGAAGGTCAACCCGGGCCTGACGGTCGAGACCGTCGTCATCAAGACCACCGGCGACATGTTCGGCGCGCCGCCTCCCGAGATCGCGAAGACCCTGCCGCAGGGCGC
The DNA here is from genome assembly GCA_023249695.1 of Elusimicrobiota bacterium. GTDB lineage: Bacteria > Elusimicrobiota > Elusimicrobia > UBA1565 > UBA9628 > GWA2-66-18. The sequence goes on along the minus strand of JAHFCD010000206.1, from coordinate 1,754 downwards.
GAAGGGCCTGTGGATCAAGGAGCTCGAGGAGGCGCTGCTCGACGGGCGCGTCGACTTCGCCGTGCACAGCGGCAAGGATCTGCCGGCGCTTCTCGCGGCGGGGCTGTCGATCGCCGCTTTTCCCGAGCGCGAGGACCCGCGCGACGCCTTCGTCGCGCGGCCCGGTCTCGACTGGGCCGAGGTGAAGGCGGGAATCAGGATCGCGACGTCCTCGCTTCGCCGCCACCTGATGCTCGCCGCCGCGAAGCCCGGCGTCGCTCTCCTCCCGCTGCGCGGGAACGTGGACACGCGCCTGCGCAAGTTGGCGGACGGCGAATACGATGCGATGGTCATCGCGACCGCGGGCCTCAAGCGCCTGGGCCGCCTGGACGTCCCGCACGAGCCGTTGGACGTCAAGATCATGCTTCCGGCCCCCGCGCAGGGCGCGCTCGCGCTCGAGGTCAAGACGAGCCGCCGCGACATCGCGCAGCTCGTCGCCAAGCTCGACCACCGGGCGACGCGTCGATGCGTCGAGTTCGAACGCGCGTTCCTCGGCGCGGTCGGCGGGGGCTGCGGCTCCCCGGTCGCCGCGTACGCCGAGCTGCGCGGCGAGAGCGTGCTGCTCGAGGCGTTCTACGCGCACGAAGGCGCGGCCTCGGGGAAGCGCGTGGCGGGCTTGTGCTCCGACGTCGCCCGGCGCGAGGCGTTCGTGATGGATCTCGCCGCCCAAGCCAAGTCCCGATGAGGAAGATCGTCGGCGCGCCCGGCTCCGGGGCGCGCGCGTTCCTGGCGCGGCGCATCCTGTCAGGCGAGGCGCCGTCGGGGGTGTCGGCTCCGAAAGGTCCCTTGGTCCTCGTTCTCGCCGACGCCGACGCGGTCGAGGACATCGCCGACGCGGTCAAGGCGCTCGGGCCGCTGTTCGGCGGCAAGGCGGAA
>JAHFCD010000206.1:0-829 GCA_023249695.1 Elusimicrobiota bacterium | reverse complement strand
GGCGGAAACCGCCGCCGTGTTCGGCGACGACGCGCGCGAGCGCCTGGCCTCTCTCGAGCTCCTGCGCGTGGGCGCCCGCCTGGTGCTCGCCACGCCCGAGGGACTTCAGGCCCCCGCCCCGGGCCGGGCCGATTTCTCCGCCCGCACCGTGCGCTTCCGCGCCGGGGACCTGAGCCCGCGCGACAGCGCGATCGAGGCGCTGCTCGCCGCCGGGTACCAGCGGGTCGAGTTCGTCGAGAGCCCCGGCGAGTTCGCCGTGCGCGGCGCCGTGCTCGACTTCCACGCTCTCGAGCCGGCGGTCGCCTACCGCGTTCTCTACGACGAGGATCGCGTGGCCTCGATCCGCCCGTTCGACCCGATCTCCCAGGAGCCGTCCGCGGTGCAGGCCTCGGCCGTCGCCACGCCCGCCGAGGAGCCCGCGCTCGGGGCGCGCGTCGTCGACTGGCTCACCGAGAACGCGTTGTGGCTCGTCGGCGAGGGCGTCGAGACCGAAATTCCCGCGGGCGTGCCGAGCCTGCGCCTGGGCCGCGGAGCCGCGGCCGACGCCGAAGAGAAGGATTTCGGCGCCCGCGCGGTCGGCCCCTTCGGCGGCGATCCGAAGAACGCATGGGCCGAGATGAAGCGCGACGCGGCGCGCGCGCAGAAGGTGGTTTTGTTCAGCCTCAACCACGGCGAGGACGCGCGCCTGCAGGAGATCCTGTCCGAGGAGCTCCCCGGCGTGCCGGTCCAGTTCCTGATCGGCCCCCTGCGCGAGGGTTTCCGCCACCCGCTGTCCGAGCTGTCTGTGTTCGCGACCTCGCAGATCTTCGAGCGCGACTGGCGCGGCGTC
>JAHFCD010000205.1 GCA_023249695.1 Elusimicrobiota bacterium | reverse complement strand
AACGGCATTGATCAGACATCGACCAACGATCATCTGCAACGGCAAGCGATATCAATAAAATCTCAACAGATTAAACTTACCCAACCCCAATCCGTAAGTAGCTGGATCGAATGACCGTGGGGGCGCACTCATTTCACAGTCATTCCTGCTGCCGCCGTCGTAAAGCGACTGTCTGAACCTGTCGCGATTGGAAAGCCGGTACGGCGATCTGGGACAGCCGCCCCCCCCACCGGGGGCGGCCATTCCGTTGGGGGACAATGCAGTTGAGGCCGTTTTATCCGACTACTTGCTCAAGTTCCTAGAGCGCCGGCTATCGGATATTCCCGTCGATGGCGGGACCGGCGGCGGCCAGCGCGGAACGGGTGGGCGCGATCGCCCAGGCGGCGGGCTGATCCCGGTCGGTCACGGCGAACAGGAGGCGCCCGTCCTTGGGGTCAGTCCCGAGGAACTCGCCCCGGTGCGAGGTCCAAGGCACGCTCCAGCGCCGGCCGTCGCTTTCCATGACGATCAGGACGCGCGGGGCGAGGAAATCCTTTCCGGTGTCGTTGCGGCGGGCCGGATCCTTGGCGATCGCGTACAGGGCCCGGTCCGTCTCGACGGCGCTTTCGAACGCGCCCTCGGCCTCGAGCAGGGGAACGCGCCGGCCGGTCTTGGGATCGCCGGACTCGAGGACGAAGCTCCCGCTCTCCGACATCCAGCGCGCCGAGAGGACGGTCCCGTCGCCCCGAAGGGCCAGCGGCGCCGCCGTCAGCGCCGCGCGCCACTCGGCGGCCGCGCGGCCGTCGCGCAGGTCGTAGACCATCAGCCGCGGCCGCTCGGTCTGCTTCTCGGCGACGACGACATAGGGCTCGTCGAGGAGCAGCGCGCGCCAGGCGGACGGCCCTTTCAAAACCCCGCCGACGCTCTCCGCTCCGAAGGCCTTCCAGTTGATCCCGCTTTTCGCGTTCCAAACGGCGATCGGATCGGGCGACCAGGCGGGGTGGCCGAGGGCCGCGACGCCGGCGACGCCGACCGGGTGCTCGTTCAAGATGCGGCCGTCCTCGGCGTCCACGACGAGGATGACTCGCTCCGCCGGCTCGGAGCGGGAGGCGGCCGAGGGGGACAGCTTTCCCGCGTCGAGCAGGACGCGGCGGCCGTCGCGGGACAGCGCGATTTCGCCGCCCAGCACGAAGCCTTTGAGCCGTTCGCGCAGGCGCTTTCCCGAGGCGAGGTTCAGGACGACGAGGTAGGTCCGGTCGGGGAACCGGCCCGAAACGAAGGCCAGCCGCCGCGACGCCGGGCTCCAGGAGAACGCCTGGGCGCCGGAGGTGCCGTCGACGCGCTCGATGCCCGCCGGCAGCGGCTTCGCGCAGGCCGCGAACCCGGCGAGCGCGAGCAGGATCGCGCGGCGCATGATCTACGCGCGGATGTTGAGCACCGCCGCCTCGAAGACGGAGATGTTCTCGCGCACGTGGCCGTTCGGGCCGATGATGCAGTTCGTCAGGTTCACCTTTTCGCCGACGGTGACGTTGTCGAAGAGGATGCAGGTGTGAAGGCTCGCGCCGCGCCCGATCTGGGCGCGGTCGCCGATCACGGTGCAGGGCCCGATCTTCGCCTCCGCCGCGATGCGGCAGCCCTTGCCGATGACGACGGGCGCGATGAGCTTCGCCTTCGGGTCCACGACGGTGCCTTCCTGGACCCAGACGCCCTTGCGGATCTCGACGCCGGGGATGTTGATCTTCGCCTTGCGCTCGAGGCAGTCGGCCTGCGCGCGGCGGTACTCGGCGAGGTTGCCGACGTCGCACCAGTACGCGTCCGTCTCGTAGGCGTAGATCGGCTTCTTCATCTTGAGCAGCTTGGGCCACAGGTCGTGGCCGAAATCGTAAACGGAGCCCTTGGGGATGAGCTTCAAAACCTCGGGCTCGAAGAGATAGATGCCGGTGTTGACCTTGTTCGAGAACACGTCGCCCCACGACGGTTTTTCCAGGAAGCCTTTTATTTTTTGGCCGCCGTCGGTCAGCGTCACGCCGTACTCGAAGCGCGCGTCGATGCGCTTGGTCGCCATCGTGGCGACGGAGCCGCGCTTGCGGTGGAAGTTCCACATCGCGGTCAGGTCGATGTCGGACAGGCCGTCGCCGGACATCACGAAGAACGGGCCGTCCTTGAAGAAGCTCTCGGCCTTCTTGATGGCGCCCGCCGTGCCCATCAGCTTGGGCTCGTGCGAGTAGCGGATCTTGAGGCTCCAGCGAGAGCCGTCGCCGCAGTAGCCGCGGACCTGCTCCGGGTGCATGTGCAGGTTGATCATGACCTCCTCGACGCCGTGCTTGAGCAGGTTGTCGAGGACGTGGTGGATCACGGGCCGGTTGACGACCGGCACCATCGGCTTGGGCGTCTCGTAGGTCAGCGGGCGCAGGCGCGTGCCCGCGCCAGCCGCCAGGAGCATCGCTTTTTTAGGGAACATTAGATCGGTCCGGCCCCAAGGGGCTGGACGCTCCGTGTCGGTATGGAATGGGCCATAACACTACGCGTTGAGGTTCGGGGCGACCCACTTCTTGGCCATGTCGAGCAGGCCCTGGGTGCGCTCGGCTTTGTCGCTTTCGGCGTAGACGCGCATCAGCGGCTCCGTGCCCGACGGGCGCATCAGGAGCCAGTGCCCGTCCTCAAGCACGATCTTGAGGCCGTCGATCGAGATCAGCTCCTTGATCGCGGTGCCGAGCAGCTTCTTGGGCAGCTTCTTAATCAACTTCTGCGTCCAGATCGTCTTGTCCACGACGGCCTTGTGGATGCGGTAGTCGATGCGCTTGTAGTGGGACGCGCCGAAGCGGCTCTCGACCTCTTTCCAGAGCTGCGACGGCGTCTTGCCGGTGACGGCCATCATCTCGAGGAAGAGGAGCGCGGTGAGCATGCCGTCGCGCTCGGCGATGCCGCCCTTGTTGGCCCACGCGTAGCCGCCGGACTCCTCGCCGGCGATGTCGGCCTCGCCCGTCGCGATGCGCTCGGCGACGTGCTTGAAGCCGACCGGGAGCTGCTCGAAGGGGATGTTCTTTTCCTTGGCGATGCGCTCGGCGAGATAGCCCAGCGAGACGGACTGCACGATCTTCTTCGAGTACTTCTTCTTCTCGATGAGATAGAGGGCGATCATCGGGAAGACCTGGCAGGGCGTCAGGTACTTGCCGTTCTCGTCGACGAGGCCGAAGCGGTCGGCGTCGCCGTCGAGCGCGAGGCCCACGGCGGCCTTGTTTTTCTTCACGGCCTCGGTCAGCGCGGCGAGGTACTGTTCGATCGGCTCGGGGTGCACGCCGCCGAACATCGGGTCGTGCTTCGCGCGGATCTCGACGAGGTTCTTCGCGGCGAGCACGTCGGCCATGAGGCCGGCGCCGGCGCCGTGCATGTAGTCGATGACGATCGGCTTCTTGATCTTCGCCTTGATCTTGGGCAGGTCGGCGCGCGCCTTCAGGTACTGGACGTAGACGTCGCGGTAGGACTTCACCTTGATCTCGGCGGCGCGGGTCGGCGCGGTGCGGTCCACCCAGGCTTCGATGCCTTTCGTCACGGGATCGAGCGCGGCGCGGCCGTCGATCTTGATCTTGACGCCGTTATATGAAGGAGGATTGTGACTGGCCGTTACCATGACGCCGACCCCGCCGAGTTTTTTCGTCATGTAGCTCACGGCGGGGGTCGGCAGCGCCTCGGCCATGAGGATCGGGTGCATCTGGTTGGCCTCGAGCACCTTCGCGATCTCGCGCGCGAAGGCGTCGGACTGGAAGCGCTTGTCGTAGCCGATGACCATCGGGCCGGACAGGGGGCCTTTCTTGTTCTTGATCTGCTCTTCCTTGACGTAGTCGGCGATGGCCTGGGCGACGCGGCGGCAGTTCTGGAAGGTGAAGTCGCGCGCGATCACGCCGCGCCAGCCGTCGGTGCCGAACTTGATGGGATCCGCCATGTTATTTTCCTCTCCGTCCGTAATCGTCCTGCAGGCGCACGACGTCCCACAGTTCGGGCGTGGACACCTCGATGAGGGTCACGCGCCCTTGAGCCGCTTCGAAGCGGTGAATCGTGTTCGGCGGTATCGTGAACGCCGTGCCGGGGCCGACGGTCCGCATCTTTTTTCCGAGCCGGAGCCTGAGGCGCCCGCGCAGCACCATCAGGCTTTCGTGCTTGCGGCGGTGGAGCTGGAGGCTCAGGCGGTGGCCCTTCTCGATGACGAGGATCTTGCCGACGTATTTCTTCGCGCGCGCGAAGATCATCTCGTGGCCCCAGGGCTTATGGACGCGCTCGACGAGGCCCATTTTCATAGCTGGCTGTAGTCCCCGATCGAGGAGCCGCCCGCGAGGGCCGTCCCCGGGCCGAGCACCGCGTGGGTGCCGACCCGGGCGCGGGGTCCGACGATGCAGCGCTCGAGGCGCGCCCCGTCGCCGATCACGGCGCCGTCGAGGACGACGCAGTCCGTGAGCTGGGCGCCGCGGCCGACGCGGACCTTCGCGCCGAGGCTCACCGAGCCGGAGAAGCGCGCGAAGGCCGCCGCCGTCGTCCCGGCTCCGGCCGTCACGCGCGCGCCGTCGGCGTTCTTGAACGGCCGGGCGCGGGGCCCGGGCTTGAAGGGGGCGCGGCCCTGGAGGATGTCGAGGTGCACCTGCAGGTACGCCTCGACCGAGCCGATGTCGATCCAGTACCCGGGCGCCACGTAGCCGGCCAGGCGCGCCCCGGCCGCGAGCCGCTCGGGGAAGAGGCCGCGCTCGAGCGAGTACGGCTTGCCTTGGGGGAGATGGGCGAGGACCGACGGCTCGAACAGGTAGGCTCCGGCGTTGATCGAGTTGGTCACGACCTCGTCCCAGGACGGCTTCTCGAGGAAGCGGCGCACCATCCCCTTGTCGTCGGTGAGCACGAGGCCGTACCGCGTCGGATCCTTGACGCGGGTCAGCGCGATCGAGATTTCCGCGCGGCGGGCGCGGTGGAATTTAAGGAACGCGCCGAGGTCGAAGGCGTTGAGCACGTCGCCATTGAGGACCAAGGTCGTTCCGTTCAGAAGCGGCTCGGCGTTCTTGATCGCCCCGCCGGTGCCGAGGGGGAGCCGTTCCCGCACGTAGGAGATCTTGAGCCCGAGGCGCCGTCCGGTGCCGAACGCGCGGCGGAAGGTCTCGGCGCGGTAGGAGGTGCAGAGCACGACCTCCCGGACCCCGTGACGGCTCAGGATCTGGAACTGGTACTCGAGGAACGGCCGGTTCATGACGGGCAGGAGCGGCTTGGGCGTCGCCAAGGTGAAGGGGCGCAGCCGGGTGCCCATGCCTCCGATGAGAATGACCGCTTTCATGAGGCGGAATTCTACAAAAATAGACTATCAAGGTGTCAGGCTTCCCGGTCTTAATTTATTATGATGAGCGCTCCTTAT
>JAHFCD010000204.1 GCA_023249695.1 Elusimicrobiota bacterium | reverse complement strand
CCATGTCGCCAAGGTCATGCGCCTCGGCGCCGGCGCGGTGCTCGACCTGTTCGACGGCAAGGGCGGGCGCTTCAAGGGCGTCATCGAGGCCGTTCACGCCGACGGCTCGGTGACCGGCAAGGTCACGGAGACGATCAAGTCCGATGACCAGCGCGCGCCGGTCGCGCTGAACCTCTACCTCGGCCTGCTCAAGGCGAGCCACTGGGACTACGCGCTCGAGAAAGGCACCGAGCTCGGCGTGTCGTCCTTCATTCCGCTGCTGACGCCGCGCACCGTCGTGCTGCTGCACGAGGTCGAGCGCACGAAGGCCAAGGCCGAACGCTGGTCCCGCCTGATCATGGCCGCGTCCAAGCAGTGCGGCCGCGCCGACCTTCCGCCCGTGCGCGACGCCGTGCAGTTCCGCGACGCGATCCGCGCGCTGAAGGACAAGGGCATCACCCTCCTCGCGTGGGAAGGGATGAAGAGCTCCGTCGCCTCGCAGACGCTCGGCCCGGCCCTGCGCGCGGCCGACGCCAGGCGCGGCCAGGCGACGCTCGAGGTCAGCCTGTTCATCGGTCCCGAGGGCGGCTTCTCCGACGACGAGGTCGAGCGCGCCGAGGCCGAGGGCGCGGTCGTGTTCGGCCTGGGCCCCCGCATTTTGAGGGCGGAGACCGCGGCCATCGCGGCCGCGGCGCTCGTGCAGTACGAGCTCGGAGGCGTGTGAGCGGCGTCGAGGTCGAGGACGGCGTCTCGCCGGCGGCCGCGCAGCATCTGAAGATCATCGCGGGCGCGATGGGCGGCGGCCTGGTGCTGATGGCCGGGCTCGTCCTCTGGTCGTACGCCCACGCCGCGCCGACGGCGCCGGCCCCGGCCCAGGTCATGGCGATCAATACCCTGACGACCGTGATGATGGTCGCCGCGCTGATCGCGATCGCGGGCTCGGAATTCGCCTGGCGCGCCATCCTGCGCAAGACGCCGGGGGCGCTCGGCGTGCGCGTCCAAACCGCCTTCATCGCGCGCCTGGCTTTTCGCGAAGGCGCGGGCCTGCTCGGCATGACCGTCGCCTACGTCGCCGCGCTCAACGGCGTCCTGCGCGCCTATCCGGCCTACTGGGTCAATCTGGCTCCGTTCGCGCTGTTCCTGGGCTTCCTGGCCGCTCATTGGCCGTCGGCCGATACGCTCGCCGCGGAAGCCGGCGACATCCTCGGAAGCCGCCAATAGGCCCACGCGTCAGGGGGGGCCGAGGGCCCTTGTCCGGGGGGGCCTATAAGGATATAATTCTCGCGTTGCAGGAGTGCCTGTTCTGCCGTATCGTCCGACGCGAGATTCCCGCCCAGATCGTCCACGAGGACGAGCAAGCGCTCGTCTTCAAGGACATCACGCCCCAGGCGCCGACGCATTTATTGGTGGTCCCCAAGAAGCACCTGGGGTCGCTGAGCGCGTCGACGGATGGGGATGCCGCTTTATTGGGGCATTTGCAGAGGGTCGCGTGCCGTCTCGCCGAGAGCGCCAAGCTCCCGTCGTTCCGGCTCGTGACCAACAACGGGAAGGGAGCCGGGCAGTCCGTGGACCATTTGCATTATCATTTGCTGGCCGGTCGGCCGATGGCGTGGCCGCCGGGTTGACGCCGCATCGCTCTTGTCTCGATAAATTGCGTTCCATGCGTGGAAAGGTGGTGAATTTCTAACTATGGTTTTCATTAAACTGCGTGAAGGCGAAGGTCTCGAAGAGGCCCTGCGCCGCTTCAAGCGGGAGTGCGAACGCAACGGCGTCCTCAAAGAGGTCAAGCGCCGCGAGCGTTACATGAACCCCGCGATGAAGCGCAAGCTGAAGGCCGCTGAAGCGCGTCGCAAGCTGCGCCGCTCCAAGCGCCGCCGCGTCCCCTGACTCGTCGACGAGCCGGCGCCGCGCGCGAGCGCGGCGCCGGCCGTCCAATTTTTCAAAAGATATACTGTTGGCTCTGATACCTCCCGAGACGCTTGAACTCATCCGCTCCCGGCTCGACATCGTCGAGCTGGTGGGGGAGTATATCCCCCTGACGCGGGCGGGCCGGCATCTGAAGGCGCGCTGCCCGTTCCACCAGGAGCGCAGCCCGTCGTTCATCGTCAACCCCGAGCGCCAGACCTTTCATTGCTTCGGCTGCGGCGAGGGCGGCGACGCGTTCTCCTTCGTGATGAAATCCGAGAGCCTCTCGTTCATGGAGGCCGCCGAGAAGCTCGCCCTGCGCGCGGGGGTCAAGATCGAGGCCGACCGCGAACTCGGCCCCGCGGACAAGGAGCGCATCAAGATCCGAGAGGCGAACGAGTTCGCGGCCGAGCATTATGCCGCGCTCCTGAAGAAAGACCCGTCCGCCGAGGCCGCGCGCGCGTATGTCGCTTCGCGACATCTCAATAGCGCGTCCGTCGAGCTGTTCAAGATCGGCTACGCGCCGCGCAACGGCAACCTCGTGCCCGCCGCGCTGAAGAAGGGCTACTCCGAGGAGCTGCTGATGAAAGCGGGCCTCGCGGCCAAGCGCGCCGACGGCACGCTGCGGGACTATTTCTTCGATCGCCTGATGTTCCCGATCCGCGACGTGAAGGGCGCGTTCGTCGGCTTCGGCGGCCGCACGCTCGGCGACGGCGAGCCCAAATACCTGAACACCGCCGAGACCCCCGTGTTCTCGAAAAGCCGGGTGCTCTATGGGCTTTACGAGGGGCTGGCCGAGACGCGCAAGGCGCGCAAGGCGCACCTGATGGAAGGCTACATGGACGTCATCGCCTCCCACCAGCACGGCCTCAAGACCGCCTGCGCCCCGCTCGGGACCGCGCTGACCCCCGAGCACGCGCTCTTGATCAAGCGCTACGTCGACGCGGTCGCGATCGTCTTCGACGCCGACAACGCGGGTCAGAACGCCGCGGTGCGCGGCGCCGAGGTCGCGCTCGAGTCGGGCCTCGCGACGCGCGTCGCCTCCGTGCCCGAGGGCAAGGACCCGGACGAGTTCCTGCACGCGAAGGGCCTCGAGGCCTTCAAGGCGGCGCTTGACGGCGCGCAGGACCTCGTCGCGTTCAAGACCGAGCTGCTCGTCAAGCGCGCCGGCGAGTTGACGCCCGAGGCGAAGTCCGCGATCGCCAAGGACGTGCTGTCCACGATCGTGCGCTGCCCCGATGAAATTTTGAAGGACGAGTGGGTGCGGCGCCTCGCGACGCGCCTCGGCCTCAACGAGGATTCCTTGCGGCGTTCGGGCGGCAAGCAAATCCCGCAAAGCTCGAGGCGGCCGGCGCAGCCGGCCGGGGCGCCGTCGGCCGCTCCGAGGCCCGTCACGGCGCCCGCCATCCTTCCTCCGGCCGACCTTCAGCTGCTCGGCCTGCTGTTCAAGACGCCGGGCTCGGCCGCCGAGATCGCGGGCGGCGACCTGGAGTCGGCCGCCGCGCGCGAGATCGTTTCGGTCTTGCGGGCCCTGCCGCTCGAGGGAATCTGGGCCCCGCGGCTGCTCGATGCGCTCCAGCCCGACGTGCGGGCCGTGGCCTCGCGCCTCTTGAGCGACGAGCTCGGCTACGACGATCCCGCCGCGACCTTGCGCGCGATGATCGGAAAGCGCCGGGCTCAGCGGCGCCTCAAGGAGCTCGAGCCGCTCGTTTTGTCGGGAAACGCACCCGTGGATCCGGGCCTGCGCGATGAGTACCATCGCCTCGCCACGGAATTGAAGGGCACCAAGCGCTAGGCGTAAGGAGAGATATGGCGATTCAGACGAGTCAGGCAATGAAGAACTTGATCGGCCTCGGGAAGGAGCACGGCTACCTGACCCTTGAGGAGATCAGCCGCACGGTCTCGGCGGCGAACATGAAGTCCGAGGAGATGGACGAGCTGATGACCGCGCTCGAGGACCTCGGCATCGAGGTCGTCGACCGCAAGAAGCCCGCCGCCGCCGCCGCGCCCGAGCGCGGCCGCGAGCGCTTCTCCGAGGATTGGGGCGGCAGCTCCGACATCTCGAACTCGATCCGCATGTACCTGTCGGAAATGGGCCGCGTGCCCCTGCTCAACCGCGAGGAAGAGGTCACGCTCGCCCGCAACGTCCGAGAGCGCGAGAAGGAATTGCGCATGCTCGTCCTCGAGTCGCCCGTCACGATGCGCGAGATCCGCTCGTGGGAGACCCTGATCGAGGCGCAGGAGATGACGCCGAAGGAGCTGATGCCCCGCGGCCGCAAGACGAACGCGGAGCTGTCCGGCATGCGCCGCAAGATGAAGTCCGTCGCGCAGTTCATCACGAAGGCCGAGAAGCAGATGGCCGCGCTGCGCACCAAGCTGCTGCCGACGAACCTCAAGCCCCAGCGCCGCATCAAGCTACAGAAGAAGATCGAGCAGATCAACAAGCTCGTGATCGCGCGCATCCTGAACTTGAACCTCAACCAGGACAAGATCAAGCGCCTGACGAACAAGATCAAGAACCTCGCGGGCAAGATCGAGGAGTGCCGCGACGAGATGGAGCGTTATCAGCGCCGCTACGGCTGCTCATATGAGGAATTGAAGACGTACTTCGCGGCTCTCAAAAAGGGCAAGATGCGCCCGGAGGCGTTCCGCGCGAAGACCGGCTACGCGCCGACCGCCGTCGAGGCCGCGATGGAGAACATGGAGGTGGTCGTCGACCGCCTCGAGCGCATCCAGAACACGCTGCCGATCCCGATCGACCGCTTCCTCGAGCTCAACGACAAGATCATCCGCCTCGAGGACACGATCCTCGAGGACAAGCTCAAGCTGATCAAGGCCAACCTGCGCCTCGTCGTCTCGATCGCCAAGAAGCACGTCAACTCGAACCTTGAACTGTCGGATCTTATTCAAGAAGGCGGCCTCGGCCTGATGAAAGCCGTGGAGAAGTTCGAGTACAAGCGCGGCTTCAAGTTCTCGACCTACGCGACGTGGTGGATTCGCCAGTCGATCAACCGCGCGATCGCCGACCAGGCGCGCACGATCCGCATTCCCGTGCACATGAAGGAGCTGATCAGCAAGCTCACGAAGGTCACGCGCCGCTACCGCCAGGAGTTCGGCCGGGAGCCCAGCCTCGAGGAGTACACGCGCTCGCTGCACATCTCGATGGACAAGGTGAAGAACGTCCTGAAGATCATGCAGGAGCCGGTCTCGCTCGCCACGCCGATCGGCGAGGACGAGGACAGCTACCTCGAGGACTTCATCGAGGACAAGACGACGGCCGCGCCTTCGAACACCGCGTCGAGCTTCCTGCGCAAGACCGAGATCGAAAAGGTGCTGTCTTCCTTGACGGATCGCGAGGCGAAGATCATCAAGCTGCGCTTCGGCATCGACTCGGGCTACCCGCGCACGCTCGAGGAAGTGGGGCGCATTTTCCGCGTCACGCGCGAGCGCGTGCGGCAGATCGAGGCCAAGGCCATCCGGAAGCTGCGCCATCCT
>JAHFCD010000203.1 GCA_023249695.1 Elusimicrobiota bacterium | reverse complement strand
CCGCTTCGAGCTGAAGGCTTCGATCTGCGCCGAGATCGTGCCGAACGCCGAGTTTTACGACTACAACGCGAAGTACCTCGACCCCGACGGCGCGCGCTTCCTGGTGCCCGCGCCGCTGCCCGCGAAAACGGCGGCGCGCGTGCGCGCCGTGGCCCTCGCCGCGTTCCGGGCGCTCGACCTGTACGGCCTCGCGCGCGTCGACTTTTTCCTGCACAAGAAAACCGGCGCCGTCTACTTCAACGAGCCGAACACCTTGCCCGGCTTCACGCCCGCCAGCATGTACCCGCGGCTATGGCGCGACTCCGGCCTGCCGACCCGGAAGCTCGTCGAGACCTTGGTCGCCTTGGCCCTGCGCCGCGCCTCCGCCCGACGGAAGATCAGCACGGCTCATTGAAGAGCTCGCGCCGGATTCGCGCGAACCTTTCGCGGGTCCGGGCGTAATATACATGGATAGGATGGAACCCCAGGCGTTCGCCGACCTTCTCCGTCAAGCGGGAGACAAGGCTTACAACTTCGCTTACCGGCTGGCCGGCAACGAGCAGGACGCGCGAGATCTGGTCCAGGAAGCCTTCGCGAGGGCCCTGGAGCACGCCGGGTCGTACGACCCGTCCCGCGCGTTCGATTCCTGGCTCCTGAAGATTCTGCACAACATTTTTCTGGACGGGGCGCGACGCCTGGCGTACCGGCGCACGGTGTCGCTGGACGCGCCGGCTCCGGTGGAGGACTCGAGCTGGGAGGACATTCTCCCGGCGAAGGACATCTCGGCGGCGGACGAGCTGATCCGCCGCGAGAGCATCGACATGGTTCAGCTCGCGCTGGAGCGGCTGCCGGCGCACTATAAAGCGGCGGTCGTGCTGTGCGACGTGGAAGGCCTCTCGTACGACGACATCGCCCGGATCATGGACGTGCCGGTCGGGACGATCCGGTCGCGGATTCATCAGGGCCGTCTCCTGGCCCGCAAGGCGTACGAAGAGCTGGAACGAAGCGGAGGAAGACGACAATGAACGGACACGCGGACGGCCCCGATCTTTCGGCGTACCTGGACGGCGCTCTGGCCCCCGAGCCGCGCGCCCGCGTCGAGCTTCATATGGCCTCCTGCGCGGACTGCCGCGCGGAGCTCGACAGCCTCCGCCATCTGAAGCTGGCGCTCTCCGCCGCGCCGCGCCGGAACATGCCCGCCGACCTGGCCCTCGCCCTCGAGCGCCGCTTCGTCACGGGCGCGCAGCCCTGGTACGCGGCCTTGTCGAGGAAAAGGGTCTGGGTGCCCGCCGGCGCGCTCGCCGTCGCCGCGATGACCGTCTCGCTGTGGCTGCGCTCCGCCGCGACCATCGAGGAAATCCCCCTCGAGCCGCTGCTCGCCGCGCACGCCCGCTACAGCGCGGAGGCCTTGGTCCCCGAGGACAACCTCGTGGCCTCGAACTACTCGGACCAATTGAGCGACCTGTCCGATGCGTCTGAGTCCGACCTCCAGTAAGCTCGCGGCGGCCGTCGCCGCCGCGCTGCTGGCCCTTCCCGCCGCCGCGGCGCCGGCGGCGGAGGACCTTCTTCAATCCGCCCTCGCCGAGCCCGCCATTCCCTATCAAGGGAAGGTCATGGTCACGCAGTGGTACGGCAAGCAGACCCGGGCGGAGGAGATGCGCGTACACTTCGCCCCGCCCGACAACGTCCGCCGCGAGTTCCTCACGCCCGACGGCACCGTCGCGCGCGTGTCGGTCAGCGACGGGGAGAATGAGGCCGTCTCGCGCGGCGGGAAGGTCGTCGTCGGCGACGCCGTGCGCAGCTACGAGAAGGTCATGACGCCGCAGCGGGAGCGGGAGGTCCTCCTCTCCAACTACGACCTGCTCGTCAGCACCGCGGACAAGGTCGCGGGCCGGCCGGTCTGGCTGCTCACCCTCAAGCCGAAGATCGAAGGCAAGGCCTGGCAGTCGATGGCGCTCGACCAGGAAACCAAGGTCGTCCTGCGCGTCAAGCGCTACCTGCCGCGCCGCTCCTTCGCGAGCCAGGCCTCCTTCATCTCCTTCGAGCCGAACAAGCCGCAGGACGAGGGGCTGTTCCACCTCGGCACGGCGACCTCCGCGGCCGTCTCCGCCCCTTCCCTGACGCCCGACTTCATGACGCTCGAGCAGCTCGCCAAGGAGACCGGACGCGCGTCCCGCCTGCCTCAAGCCCTCCCGGGCGGCTTCGTCTTCGAGAGCGCCGACGCGTTCAAGGCCGGCGCGAGCCGCGTCGCGCACGCGCGCTACACCGACGGCCTCACCGTTCTCTCGGTGTTCGAGACCGAGCGGCCCGTGCGCCTTCCGAAGTCGGGACTCATGGCGACCGACGCGGGGTTTCCCGGAGCCTTGAGCGCCTCGCGCGCGGGGAAGGTCCTGAAGCTCAAGGCCGGCGACCGGCATTACACCTTGATGGGCGACCTCTCCCGCGAGCTTCTCGCCGACGTCGCCCGCGCGTTGAAGTAGGCCGGGACCCTTCGGGCCCGGCACAAACGCTTTCGGAAATCCTTATCGCGTTTAGCCTACAATACCCCTCGTGATCGACGCCGCGATCGTCATCGGGTTTCTCGCCGCCTGCCTCGCGCTGGGCGCCCGCGTGCGCCGCGAGGAGGATCTCGAGGGCTGGATCCTCGCCGGACGCGCGCTGACCCTTCCGGTGTTCGTCGCCACGCTCGTGCCCACCTTCTACGGCGGCGTGCTGGGCATCGGGGAGTTCACCTGGAGCTCCGGCCTGTCGAACTGGACGGTCATGGCCCTGCCCTACTACGTGTTCGCCGTCCTCTACGCGATGCTCCTCGCCGGGCGCGTGCGGATGACCGCCGGGCTGACGATCCCCGACCATCTCGAGTCGGCCTATGGCCGGCCGATGGCGCTGCTGGGAGCCCTGCTCGTCTTCCTCCTCGCCAGCCCGGCCGACGAGCTGCTGATGGCGGGCGGCCTGCTCGGCCACCTGACCGGCCTCGGGACCGGCGCCGCGTCGGCCCTGGCGGGCGCGCTCGCGCTCGTCCTGATCTGGCGCGGCGGCCTGCGCTCCGACGCGGCCGCCAACCGCCTTCAGTTCGTCGTCATGTTCGCCGGCTTCGCCTTGATCATCCCGTTCGCCTGGCATGCGGTCGGCAGCCCCGCGGCGCTGGCCGCGAAACTCCCGGCCGGCCACCTGAGCTGGACGGGAGGATTGGGCCCCGCGAAGCTGATCGGCTGGTGGCTGATCGCGGTGTGGACGCTCGTCGATCCGTCCTTCCACCAGCGCTGCGCCGCGGCGGAGAGCCCGGCGGTCGCGCGCAAGGGCATCCTGATCTCGATCGGATTCTGGGCCCTGTTCGACCTGCTGACGACGACGGCCGGCCTGTACGCGCGCGCGGCATTGCCGGCGCTCGGCGATCCGACCATGGCCTTTCCGCGGCTCGCCGACGCGGTGATGCCGCCGGTCGCGCGCGGCCTGTTCTTCGCGGGCATCTCGGCGTCTTTGTTCGCGGCCCTGCAGGGCACCTCGATGCTCGCCGCCGCGTGCCTCGGCCGGGGCCGCCTGCGCGCGGGGCTTATCGCGACGATGATTCTCTCCTATGCTCTCTCGCGCCTCGTGCCCTCGATCGTCGGCCTGTGGTACGCGGTCGGCAGCGCGGTGATCCCGGGGCTGCTCCTGCCGATGCTCGGCGTCTACCTCCCGTCCCTCCGCGTGCCCGGCTCCTGGGCCGTCGCGTCCTCGGCGGCGGGCTGGCTCGTCTCGCTGTCGTGGGTCGCCGCCGCGCAGCTCAAGGGCGAGCCGCCGCTGGGCGTCGAGCCGATGTTCCCCGGGCTCCTGGTCTCCGGCGCGATTTGGGCCGGGGGCTATTTTTCGTCGACGCGCACGGTCACGACCGCGCCGAGCAGCACGCCCCACGCGCCGCAATAAGCCCAGATCAGGAGCGCCAGCGCCGAGCTCATCGCGCCGTTGAACAGGCTCACGTGCCAGACCTTCGGGAGCAGGTAGGAGAACAGCAGCGACACGCCCGACCAGCTCGCCGCGGCCACGGCCGCGCCCTGGGCGGCCGCGCGCCACGAAGGGCTCTGCTTCGGCACGAACACGTAGGTCGAGGCGAAGGCGGCGAACAGCATCGCGAAGGCGGCCGGGTAGCGGACGATCGAGGCGAAGGCTCCCGGCAGGATTTTCCCGGCGCCGAGGCGCGTGACCTCGCCTTGGATCAGCGGCAGCAGCACGAACGAGACCGCCACCGCGCCGATCGCGACGGCCCAGATCGCGAGCACGCCGAAGGCCTTTCCGCGCCGTCCCCAGCCGCCGGGGTGAGGCCGCTCGGGATCGGAGAACAGGAAATGCACGGCGCGGGTCATCTCGTTGAGGCCGCTCGACGCGGTCCAGACCGCGAGCACCGTGCTCGCCGCGGCCAGACCGTGCGAGCCCTGATTGATCGAGGCGGCGATCATGTCCGGCCGGAACTTGCTCTCCGGCGGGAGGACGTCGCGCAGGAAGGCCAGCAGCTCCGGCGTGAGGTTCGCCGAGAACACCGCCGCGACGCCGCGCGAGACGACGATCAGGAACGGCACGAGCGAGACGAGAAAGTAGAACGCCATGGCGGCCGCGAAGCTCGGGAGCATCACGAACTTGCCCTGAAGGCGGCGGCCGAGAAGCCAGGTCAACATGACGGCGAGATTATCAAATCCGCGGGCGGGAGGAGCCGGGTCAGCGGCGCGGGAGGCGGGACAGCGCGGCCAAGACCTTCTCGTAGTAGCCGCGCAGCGGATCGGGGCGTCCGAGCAGCTTGTCGAGCGTTCCCCGCCCGGCGACGAGCGTCGATTCGCCCGCGTCGAGCACCCAGGCCTTCACGGCCGCGCCGCCGCCCGCGCGGCCGACCGAGATGTTCTCGTGCATGTTCACCTCGTCCTCGAGCTTGATCCGCGCCGCGATCAGGTCCTCGAACAGCGCGCGGGCCTCCTTCAGCGCCCGGCCGCGGATCGCGGGATCGGGATCGCGGAGCATGTCGCCGAGCTCGCGGCCGAAGACGCGCTCCTGCACGATGTAGCCTGTCGTTCGCTTGCCGCCGGAGGACGGCGTCCGCAGCTCGAGCGCGCCCTGCTCGACGACCCGCGGCGCGCGCCCGATGTCGAGCAGCGGCAGGAGATTGCGCATCTCGAGGCGCTTCTCCGACAGGCTCCCGGCCGCGTCCTTCGCGCCGGTGAGCGCGAACACCTTGATGACGAGATGGGGATTTCCCGGGTGGATCAGGACTTCCTTGAAGCCTCCGGCCGACAGGCGCTCGGTGGGCCGGCCGTCGACCTCCCAGCCCTTGCTGCGCGACTCGCTCCGGCGGACGATCGAGCGCACGGGCGCGAGAGCCTCCGCGACGCCCTCTCCTCTCGCCCCGCCTTGGTCGAACATGATCCGGCCCGCGTCGTCTCCCGCCGCCGCGTCCGGCGCCGAC
>JAHFCD010000202.1 GCA_023249695.1 Elusimicrobiota bacterium | reverse complement strand
AGCTTGCGGGTCATCGTGAGGCGCGACGTCCCACTCAAGCGCCTGCCGCTGATCGCCCTCGCGCTCCTCCTGCTGCCCGCGCTGTGGGCCGGTATGCGCCATAGCGCGTTCGAGAACACGCGCTGGATGGAAAGCGACCACCCGCGCACGTCCTCGGACGACGACGGAGACGACGAATGAGCCGCTGGTACCGCTTTTACGCGCTCGGAGTCGCCGGCGCCTGCGCCTGGGCTTTGTGGACGGGGTGGTGGATCACGCCCGTCGAGCGCCTGACCGGCGTACCGAAATCCGTCCGCGACAATCCCGGCTCGTACCGCTCGCATTATTCCGGCTACCATCGATACTACGGAGGCAAGTGATGAAGAACATACTCGACGCGCAGCATCTCGTCGGCGCGGTCGTCTACTCGGCGCTGGGCGCGGCCGTCTTTTTCGGCTGGTTCGTGATCTTCGACAAGCTGACGCCCTACGACCTGTGGCAGGAAGTCGTGGTCAAGCAGAACCGGGCGCTGGCGACCGTCATGGCCGGGCTCTCCGTCGCGATGGGCATGATC
This sequence comes from Elusimicrobiota bacterium, assembly GCA_023249695.1. GTDB lineage: Bacteria > Elusimicrobiota > Elusimicrobia > UBA1565 > UBA9628 > GWA2-66-18. The sequence continues at coordinate 4,858 of JAHFCD010000202.1, read as the reverse complement.
ATCGCCGCCTCGATGCTCGGCTGACGCCGTGACGATCGCGCTGTACGCCTCGCTGTTCATGGTCGCCACGTGCGGGCTCATCTACGAGCTCGTGGCGGGCGCGCTCGCGAGCTATCTGCTCGGCGACACGGTCCTGCAGTTCTCGACCGTCATCGGGGCGTACCTGTTCGCGATGGGCGTCGGCTCCTGGCTGTCGCGCTTCGTGGGCAAAGGCCTGGCCGCGCGCTTCGTCCAGGTCGAGATCCTCGTCGGCCTCGTCGGAGGCTTCTCCTCGACCCTGCTGTTCCTCGCCTTCGCGCACGCGGCGAGCTTCCGCGTGCTGCTGTACCTCGTCGTGTTCGTCGTCGGCGCTCTCGTCGGGCTCGAGATTCCCCTGATGATGCGCATTTTAAAGGACCGGCTCGACTTCAAGGATCTGGTTTCGCAGGTCCTCACGATGGACTACCTCGGCGCGCTGTTCGCCTCCGTGCTGTTCCCGCTCCTTCTCGTGCCGAAGCTCGGGCTTCTGAACACCGCGCTGCTGTTCGGGCTCTTGAACGTCGGCGTGGCGGCCGCGACCTTGCATCTGTTCCGCGACGTGATCCACGAGCGCGCCGGCCTGCGCGCGACGTGCGCGGCGGCCGCGGCCGCGCTGTGCCTCGGGCTCGTCTTCTCCGGGCAGATCGCGTCGAAGGCCGAAGGCGACATGTACGCCGACGAGGTGATCTTCTCGAGGTCGTCGGCCTATCAGCGCATCGTGCTGACGCGCTGGAAGGACGACTGGCGTCTCTTTCTCAACGGCAATCTCCAGTTCAGCACGATGGACGAGTACCGCTACCACGAGGCGCTCGTGCACCCGGTGCTTTCCGCGCATCGCGCACCGCGAGAGGTCCTCATCCTCGGCGGAGGCGACGGCCTCGCCGCGCGCGAGGTCCTGCGCGACCCCCGCGTCGGCAAAGTCACTTTGGTGGATCTCGATCCGATGATGACCAAGCTCTTCTCGACGCACGCGGCGCTGTCCAAGCTCAACGGCGGAGCGCTCACGGATCCGAAGATCACCGTGATCAACGCCGACGCCTACCGCTGGCTCGAGCAGAACGACCGCCGCTTCGACGTCGTGATCGTGGATTTTCCCGACCCGTCGAACTACGCCGTCGGCAAGCTGTACACGACGGCCTTCTACCGCCTGCTGAGCCGGAGGCTGGCGCCCGGCGGGATCATCACCGTTCAGTCCACCTCGCCGCTGTTCGCGCGCCAAACCTACTGGACCGTGGTCGCGACGATGGAGGCGGCGGGATTCGCGACGCACCCCTATCACGCCTACGTGCCCTCCTTCGGCGAATGGGGCTACGTCATCGGAGCGACGGCCCCCTATCGCGTGCCCGCCCGGTTTCCTCCCGGCCTGCGCTACCTGACGCCCGAGATCGCGCGTGGAATGTTCGACTTCCCCTCCGACATGTCCCGCGTCCCGGCCGAGCCCAACCGCCTCGACACCCAGGTCCTCGTCCAGCATTACGAGCGCGAATGGGCCCGCATCAACCACGGCGGCTGATATTAGGAAATGGTGTCAGGCCTAACGGTAATGACAGTATTCATAAGGGCCTAACGATTTGAATACTGTCATTACCGTTAGGCCTGACACCATGAGACCATGAGATTCCCGTGCTGACGCGCCGAGAGTTCATCGGCGGGGGCCTGGCCTCGGCGCTGCTCGCCGGGTGCGGAGGCGAGCGCGAGATTCCGGGAGAGCTGCTCGGGCCGAACCACGCGCTGGGGCATAAGCTGCGCGCGGGCGTGTTCGACGCGCCTTCCAAGACCGAGCGCGTTCCCATCGTGATCGTCGGCGGCGGCGCGGCCGGATTGTCGGCGGGCTGGAAGCTCCTGCGCTCGGGGTTGGGCGAATTCGTCGTGCTCGATCTGGAGGCCAAGGCCGGCGGCAACGCGGCCTGGGGCGAGAACGAGGTCAGCCGGTATCCGTGGGGCGCGCACTACCTCCCCGTTCCGGGCCCCCACGCGCGCGCGGTGCGCGAGCTGCTGCGCGAGCTGAAGGTCATCACCGGGGAGAAAAACGGAAAGCCCGTGTACGACGAGGATGTCCTCTGCCATGCCCCCGAGGAGAGACTCTACATTCACGGCCGCTGGCAGGACGGTTTATACCCACGGCTCGGCGCCTCGGCCGCCGACCTCAAGGAGCGCGATCGTTTTCACGCGGAGATCGCGGCGCTGCGGCGGCGCGTCGGCCGGGACGGACGGCCGGCCTTCGCGATTCCGATGGAGAACAGCTCTCGCGATCCCGAGTTGCTCGCGCTCGACGGCCTCTCGATGGCCGCGTGGCTCGATCAAAAGGGCTACCGGTCGCCCGGCCTGCGCTGGTATGTCGAGTACGCCTGCCGCGACGATTTCGGCGGCACGCTCAAAGAGGTCTCGGCTTGGGCGGGCCTTCAGTATTATGCCGCGCGCGGCGAGGGCGAGGACGATCAATTCCTCGTCTGGCCCGAGGGCAACGGTTTTCTCGCACGCAAGCTCGCCGAGTCGCTCGGCCCGCGCGTGCGCACCGGGGCGCTGGCCTTCGACGTCGCCCCGGACAAGGACGGCGTGCGCGTGGATTATTATGACGCCGCGAGCGGCGAGTCCCGCCGCATACTCGCTCGACGCGCGATCGTCTGCGCGCCGCGCTTCGTCGCGCGCCGCATCGTCAAGCCGCTGCGCGAGGATCCGAAGCCCTCGGGCTTCGATTACGCGCCGTGGCTCGTCGCGAATCTCACCGTGGACACGCCGCCGGCCGGCACGGGCGCCGCCCCCGCGTGGGACAACGTGATCTACCTCGGCGAAGGCCTCGGGTACGTCGATGCGACGCACCAGAGTTTCTCGCTCGACCGGCGACGCGCGGTGTGGACCTATTACCGGCCGCTCACCGGGGATCCCGCCGCCCGGCGCGCGGCCGCCTATAAAACGACCTTGGCCGAATGGCGGGAGCTTTGCCTGTCCGACCTCGAGCGCTCGCTGCCCGGCCTACGGGAACGCGTGACGCGGCTCGACGCGTGGGTGTGGGGACACGGTATGGTCCTGCCCAAGCCCGGCTTCATCTGGGGCTCCGAGCGCCGCGAGGCGGCCAAGCCGCTCGGCGCGATCCACTTCGCCCACTCGGATTTATCGGGCTACTCGATCTTCGAGGAGGCCAATGACCGCGGCGTGCGGGCGGCGGAGGCCGTGCTCGCCGCGCTGGGCAAGCCGTTCCGTTCGAGCCTTTGATATCATAGCGCCATGGCCGAGCCGACGACCCGCCACCTGACGATCCTTCTGACCGACATCAAGGGCTTCACGGACAAGACGTCCTCGAAGACGCGTGCGGCGATCTCGACGATGCTCGACGAGCACCGCGCCGTCGTGCTGCCGCTGCTCGAGGCGCGAGGCGGCCATCTGGTCAAGACGATCGGCGACGCGTTCCTGATGACGTTCGAGAGCCCCACGAACGCGGTGCTGGCCGGGGTCTCCGTGCAGGAAGCCCTGACGAAGCTCAACGAGGGGCGCGCGCCCGAGGATCGGCTGGACATCCGGATCGCGATCAACTCGGGCGAAGTGAACCTGATGGAGAACGACGTCTTCGGCGAGGCGGTGAACATCACCGCCCGCATCGAGGGCATCGCGGAGGCGGGCCAGGTGTACTTCACCGAGGCCGTCTACCTGTCGATGAACAAGGCCGAGGTGCCGTCGAGCGAGATCGGCCTCATGCAGCTCAAGGGCATCCCGGAGAAGATCCGGGTCTACAAGGTCCGCCGCGAGGAGCCGGTCGGCGCGTCTGCATCGCCCGAGAAGTCGCGCTTCTTCGGCCTGATCCCGCCGAAGGCCGTCCCCTTCGCCCCGGGCGCGAAGGCGGCGCTCGTGACGGCGGGCGTCCCGTCGACCGCGAAGCGCTTCGCCGCTTTGCTCCTCGACGTCCTGTTCGTCTACCTGGTGGTCAGCGCGATCACCGGCCACGGCTTGAACTTCCATTTCACGAAGCCCGCGAAGTCGAGCTCGATCTCGATCGACGCCAAGGGGCTTAAAGTCGACGGCCGGCTCTCGAACGTTCATTTCGACACGAATAACGGCCTGCAGGTGACCAAGAACGACGACGACGACTCACCGCCGCTTCTGGCCACGGGCTGGGGCTTCGCCTTGGCCTGGTTCATCTATCAGGCCGCCTTCCTCAAGCGGATGGGCGCGACGCCCGGCAAGCGCCTGCTCAAGCTCAAGGTGGTCTCGCTCGACGGCGGACCCCTCGACAAGGGTCAGCGCTCGACGCGCGCGGCCGTCTCCCTGCTCTCGGGCTACGCCGGCGGCTTTGGGTACCTGTGGGCCCTTTTTGAGCCGCAGCGTCGCGGCTGGCACGACCTCATGGCCGGCACCCGCGTCGTCGACGCCGCTTAGAGCTTAAGCGCGGCTCGCGCGGTCGCCGCGCGCTCCCGGATGCTCGACAACCGGGCGGCTTGGCGGTCATAGCGCGCGGCGATGAACGCTCCGTAGAGCGGCACCCACGCGCCGCCCCGCTTCCGCTCGGCCAGCCGCGCGATCGCGGCCCCGGCTTCCTCCTCGATGAAGCGCAGGGCCGCGTCTCGACGCTTCGGATCGGGCCGCGCGCGCGCGGACATGACGCCGCGCGGCAGGTCGGCGGCGATGCCGGCGTGGTCCGACAGCCGAGGCTCCGCATCGAGGACCCTTCGGCCCGCGGCCGCGAGGTCGCCGGGAACGAGAACGTGATCGATGCGCGGGGTGTGCTCGGGATCGGCGCACCGCTCTCGTCCCTCGGCCCGGCACAGGTCGCGCAAACCGACCAGGTCGAGAAACACGTCGTACTCGCCGTCGCCGTTCCCGGAGTTGAGGTCGCCGAGAATCACGA
>JAHFCD010000201.1 GCA_023249695.1 Elusimicrobiota bacterium | reverse complement strand
AAATTCCTTAAACATCCAGGCAACTTTTTCGACCCCTCGATCGTCTAGTAGTAGGGCCGCCGGGACCGGGGGCCGAAGGGGGAGAAAAAATGGAAAACTTGCCGAAGCTGGACGCGCGCGTGCGGCCGTACCAGGACCCGTCGGACAGGCCGACGAAGCTCATGGCCTTCGCGGAGCTGATGATCGCCGACGCGTTCGTGATCAAGGGCATCCGCGTGCTGAAGAAGGCCGAGCCGGGCAACGACGAGCCGTTCGTCGTGTTCCCGGCGGAAAAGGGGAAGGGGGCGACGGCCGACCGTTGGTTCGACCTCGCGCACCCGATCACCGCGGAGGCGCGCAACGCCTCGATCGGCCTGATCCTCGAGAAGTACCGTCAAGCCTCCGGCGGAGCGGCCCGGGTCTAGGTCTTGATGCGCATTGGAATACACACTATACTGATGGTGTGAAATACCAACGCATGAACATCACCTTGCCCCAGAAGGTCGTCAAAAAGCTCGCGAAAGTACCGAATAAAAGCGAGTTCATCGCCCTTGCCGTCGTCGAGCGCTTCAAGTCGCTCGAGAAGGACGATTTCCGGCGCCGACTCATCGAGGGTTACAAAGAATCGGCCCGCCTCCGGCTCGACGAAATAGATGCGGTGGCGGATTGGTGATCGCGCGCGGCGAGGTGTATTGGGTCGATTTTCGCGGCTCGGTCGGCGCGGAAATCCGTAAGATGCGGCCGGCGGTGGTCGTTTCCGAGGACGCCCACAACGACCACATGGCCACGGTGACGGTTGCTCCGTTGTCGTCTGCCCAAGGCAGGGTCCTGCCCAATGAAGCGGCCGTCCCAGAGGGTATTCTCGGGGACGGCCGCCCGGCGCGGGTCAAGACGCATCAACTCCGGGCCGTCGACAAGAGCCGTTTGCGCGAGAAGATGGGAGTCCTGCCGATCGGCGCGATGGCCGACGTGGACGCGTCGTTACGGATTCACTTAGGCTTGTGAGCTCGCGGTCTTCGCCGACCGCTTTCTAAGCCAGACCATCACGGCGTAGGCCGCGGCGAACAGGACGACGGCGACGACGACGAGGTGCATCTTCGCCTTGAGGGCGTGCGCGAGCTCCGCGGGGGAGTCGAGCAGCTGGGGCGCGTCGCCGATGACCTTCCTGCCGAACCAGGAGAGGACCCAGCACCACAGGAACGCCCCGGCCGTGGTGGCCGCCGAGAACCGGACGACGCCCATCTTGAGGATGCCGGCGGGGATCGAGATCAGGTGGCGCACGACCGGCAGCAGGCGCGCGAAGAAGATCCCGGGGACGCCGTACTCGGCGACCCAGCCTTCCATCGCGGCGACCTTCGCCTCGGAGATCAGGATGTATTTCCCGTAGCGCCGGACGAACGGCTCGCCCACGGCCCGGGCGACGAGGTAGCTGACGATCGAGCCGAACCAGCTGCCCGCGGTGCCGGCCAGCACGACGCCCCAAAAGCTCATGCGGCCTTGCGCGGCCCAATAGGCCGCCGGGGGCATGATGATTTCGCTGGGGATGGGGACGATCGAGCTCTCGAGCGCCATCAGCAGAAAAACGCCCAGGTAGCCCCAAACTTCGACGAAATGGAACCAGACTTTCAGGAGGGCGTGGAATTGTTCTTGCATGGGCGAGGATGATACCACATCCGTCGAAAATATCACCCGAAAATGGGTATAATCTGGGCCTCTCTTAATACGCGCGCGTACGCGATGACCCCGAGCTCCCGCACCCTCGAAACCAATCCGTCGCCGGCCGAAGCCGCGGCGCTCCGCGCCCAATTGCGCGACCTTCGGTCTCCCGCCGCCTCCGGAAGCGCCTCGGCGCCGGCCCTGATGCCCGAAAGCCTGGGCGATCCGGCGTTCCTCCGGGAGCACGGGGTGCGCTACGCGTACGCGACCGGCGCGATGGCCAACGGGATCGCCTCCGAGGCGCTCGTCGAGGCGGGAGCCCGGGCCGGCCTTCTGTCCTTCTTCGGCTCGGCGGGGCTGCCTCCGGCCCGCGTCGAGGCCGCCATCGACCGTCTCGAGAAGTCCCTCGGCGCCCTGCCGCGCGGCTTCAACCTGATCCACAGCCCGAGCGAGACCGACCTCGAGAACGCCGTGTGCGACCTGTACCTCCGCCGCGGCGTGCGCCTCGTCGAGGCCTCGGCGTTCATGGGCCTGACCCCCGCGATCGTGCGCTACCGCCTGCACGGGATCTCGCGCGGCGCCGACGGGCGCGTCGCCGCGCCGAACAAGGTCGTCGCGAAGGTCTCCCGCGTCGAGGTCGCGGCCAAGTTCCTCGCTCCGCCGGAGGAGCGCCTCCTGCGCGAGATGGCGGCCTCGAATCTGCTCACCGGGGAGCAGGTCGCGCTCGCCGCCGAGCTGCCGATGGCCCAGGACCTGACCGTCGAGGCCGACAGCGGCGGCCATACCGACAACCGCCCGCTCGTCGCGATGTTCCCGGCGATGATCGCCCTGCGCGACCGGCTTCAAGCCCGGTTCCGCTTCAAGAGCCCGGCGCGCGTCGGCGCCGCCGGCGGCATCGCGACGCCCGACGCGGCGGCCGCGGCCTACATGATGGGAGCGGCGTACGTGCTGACCGGCTCGGTCAACCAATCCTGCGTGGAATCCGGCACGAGCGACCGGGTGCGCGCGATGCTCGCGGCCGCCGGCCAGGCCGACTGCATCATGGCGCCCGCCGCCGACATGTTCGAGCTGGGCGTCAAGGTCCAGGTGCTCAAGCGCGGCACGATGTTCGCCCAGCGCGGCGCCAGGCTCTACGAGGTCTGGAAAAGCGCCGAGTCGCTCGAGACGATCCCCGCAGCCGTCCGGGCCTCGATCGAAAAAGATCTGCTGCGCGCGACGCTCGACGAGGCGTGGGCCTCGACGCGCGACTATTTTCTCAAGCGCGACCCGTCGCAGGTGGAGCGCGCCGAGAAGGAGCCGAAGCACAAGATGGCCCTCGTGTTCCGCTCGTACCTCGGCCAGGCGTCGCGCTGGGCCAACGCCGGCGTCGCCGACCGCGCGCTCGACTATCAGGTCTGGTGCGGCCCCGCGATGGGCGCGTTCAACGAATGGGCGCTGGGCTCGTTCCTCCAGGCCCCGGAAAACCGCTCCGTGGCTCTCGTCGCCCGCAACATCCTTTACGGCGCGGCCGTGCTGACCCGCGCTCACTTTCTCCGCTGCCAGGGCGTCGCCCTGGATCCCGAAACTACCCGCATCGAGCCGCTGACCGCCGCCGAGCTCGAGCGCTTGCTGGACTAAAGAGAGACCATGACCAAGAAGAACGAGTCCGCTCCCGAGTTCATCCCGCTCGCCGTGATCGGGCTCGGAGGAATATTTCCTAAAGCTCGATCGCTCCGCCAGTTCTGGGCGAACATCAAGAACAAGGTGGACGCGATCCAGGACGTGCCGGCCTCTCACTGGAGCAAGGAAGACTATTTCGACGCGGACCCGAAGAAGCAGGACAAGGTGTACTCGTACAAGGGCGGCTTCCTCGACGCGTACGATTTCGATCCGTCGGAATTCGGCCTCTCCCCGAACACCCTCGAGGCCACCGACCCCGCGCAGCTGTTCGCGCTCGTCGCCGCGAAGATGGCCTTGGCCGACGCCGGCTACGCCGTCGATAAGGAAACGTGGGACCGCTCGCGCGTGTCCTGCATCCTCGGCGTGACCGGCGCGCTCGAGCTCGTGATCCCCCTCGGCGCCCGCCTGAGCCTGCCTAAGTGGCGCAAGGCGATCCTGGCCGCGGGTGTTCCTCCCGCGCAGGCCGAGGACGCGCTCGCCCGCATGTCCGACGAGTTCGTGCCCTGGCAGGAGGCGTCCTTCCCCGGCCTGCTCGGCAACGTCATCGCCGGTCGTGTCGCCAACCGCTTCAACCTCGGCGGCACGAACTGCGTCGTGGACGCGGCGTGCGGCTCCTCCCTCTCGGCGATGCACATGGCCTCGCTCGAGCTCCAGACCGGCCGCGCGAAGATGGTGATCACCGGCGGGGTGGATACCTTCAACGATATTTTCATGTACACATGTTTTACCAAGACTCCTGCGTTGTCGACCTCCGGCCACGCGAAGTCCTTTGACTCCAAGGCCGACGGGACCACCCTTGGAGAGGGCGTCGGAATGGTCGTTCTTAAGCGGCTTGACGACGCCGTTAAAGACGGGGACAGGGTCCACGCGATTTTACGCGGCCTGGGAACCTCGTCCGACGGCCGCGGAAAATCCATTTACGCGCCCTCGGCCGGGGGCCAGACGCGCGCCATCGAAGAGGCGTACCGCTTGTCGGGCTTGTCTCCCGACACCGTCGAGCTCGTCGAAGCTCACGGCACCGGCACCGCCGTCGGCGACGGCATCGAGGTCGAGGCGATCAGCGGCGTCTATAAAAGAAATTCCAAGCGTGAAGGCGCTTGGTGCGCGCTCGGCTCCGTGAAGTCCATGATCGGCCATACCAAGGCCGCCGCCGGCTCGGCCGCCTTCATCAAGGCCGCGATGGCGCTGCGTCACAAGGTCCTGCCTCCGACGCTGAAGGTGACCGAGCCCCTTCCGATTTTGGCGGGGGGCGAAACGCCGTTCTATCTGAGCCTCGAGAAGCGCCCGTGGCTGGCCTCCAAGGACCACCCCCGCCGCGCCGCGTGCTCCGCCTTGGGCTTCGGCGGCACGAATTTCCACGCCATCTTGGAAGAGGGGAATCCCACGAAGTCGGAAACCGATTGGGACGGCGAACACGAAATCGTCGTTGCGGCGGCCGGCAGCTCGTCGGAATTAGCGGCCGCCATAGCGCCGTGGGCCGCGGCGAAGTCCTGGGACCAGGTGCGCCTCGACGCCGCCGCGTCGCGCAAGGCTTTCGATCGCCATGCGCCCATGCGCCTATCGCTGGTTCTCGAAAGGAGCGCCGATTACGCCGCCGTTGGAAAAAAAGCCGTCGAACTGATCACGGCGAACGCCGGAAAAACGTCGTGGTCGTCCCGCGAAGGCATCTACTTCGCCTCAGGCAAGCCCGGCAAGCTCGGCCTCCTGTTCCCCGGCCAGGGCGCGCAATACGTGGGCATGTCCCGCGATCTCGCCTGCGCCTTCCCCGAGTCCTTCGAGGCCTTGTCCGAGGCGGACGCCGTGTTCGAAGGCGAGCCCCGCCTCGCGAACGTCCTCTTCCCTCTCCCGGCGTGGAAGGCAGAGCAGTCCGCCGCCCAGGAGAAGGCGCTGCGCGACACCTCGGTGGCGCAGCCCGCTCTCGGCGCCGCGGCCTTGTCCGCCTGGCGCGCCTTGTCCGTCTTCGGCGTGAAGGCCGACGCGGCCGCCGGCCATTCGTACGGAGAATTGGTCGCGCTTCACCTCGCGGGCCGCTACGACGCGAAGACCCTCCATGCGTTGTCGGGCCTGCGCGGCCGGCTGATGAAAGGCGACGGCTCCGACAAGGGCTCCATGCTCGCCGTCATCGCGTCATTC
>JAHFCD010000200.1 GCA_023249695.1 Elusimicrobiota bacterium | reverse complement strand
GAAGGTCGTCTCGTTCTTGCGCGTGACGCTCACGCCGGCGAGGCTCATCGCCGGCCGGTCGAAGCGCCGGCCCTCGCCGACGGGAAGGGTCACCGACTCCCCCGCCTTCAGCTCCCGGTCGCCGGTTCGGACGGCGCCCCACTCCTGCTTGACGGTCGCCTCGCCCGGGCCCGCGGCCGCGACGGAGAGCCCCGCGCCCTTGCTCAGGCGGAACGCCGCGCCGCCCACGGCGACCTCGAGCGCCTTCGGCTCCTCTTCGATCGCCGCGATGCGCAGGTAGCCCGGACGCCCGCCCTCGGGCTTGAGCGCCGCGAAATAGAACGCGTCGCCCGCGCCGGCGTGCACGGTCGCGCCCACGTCCGAACGGAAATCGGCCGAGCCGGCGAGCACGCGGACGATCGAGCCGGAGCGGAGAGAGGGCAGCTTCTCCCCGGGGACGCCTTCCGCCACGCCCACGGTTTCGACCTCGATCCTGCCGGCGAACGCGCTGAGCAGCAGCTCGGGCTCCGCCCCGGCCGCCGCCGGCTTCGCTCCCGCCCCTGCTCCCCCCAACGCCATGAACAGCGCGATCGCGCCTAATATGGATCGTGACATGCTCCCTCCCGTGCCGTCCCTTGGCATGACGATAACACTCGGCCGGCCGCAAGACCATGGACGGGACGTCAGCCTTTTGAGAACGTAGGGCTTTCGGGTCCTTTTGTCGCGGGTCTTAGGACTGCCTGGAAGGGTCGCTTTCGCCCCTTCTTATTTTCGCCGGAGACCGCTACACTGACTGCAATGGCCGAGAAGAGGACGGGGAGACTCATCCGGGGCGCCGTCGGCCTCGCGCTCCTCGCCGTCGTCACGCTGGGCCGCGTCACGCCGGGCTACGGGCAGATTTCCGTCTTCGCCGCCAACGAAGTTCGCTCGGCGAGCCTGAAGGACCGCCTCCGGCGGGTCAAGACCAACCTCAAGGACGGAACCGAGGCCGGCCGCCGGCTCTCGGTCGCCATCACCGAGGCGTTCAAGGGCACCGACGATTGGGCGCCGGCCACCGAGGCCTTTTACGCGCGGAAAAGCGACCTCGTCGCGCGCGCCGCGGCGCTCGAGGTCAAGCTCGACGCGGTGGTGGCCCGGAACACGCCCGAGCGGGCGGACGACGTGACCAAGGCGCTCGAAGACGCCTGCAAGGCCGGCGACATCCTGCGCTCGGACTACGAATTCTACATGAAGCTGCCCAAGCTCGCCGACGGCCCGCAGCGGCTGGCCGCGCAGGCCGCGATGCGCCTGCTGGCGCAGACGGGCGACTACGCCGTCTCGCTCGCCTATTTTCTCGACAAGACCCCGAACCGCCCCCCCTTCGCGCCGCTTCCGCCCGGGGTCATGTCGATCCGCCACCGCTGAAACGGCGAGGCCTCCCCGGAGCTTCCAGCGTCGGAAGCTCCGGGGAGGCCTGCGCTTTTAAATCCGCCTCGCGACGCTAGACGCCGCGGGCCTGCAGCTCGGGCGTGATGAAGATCAGCAGCTCGGTCTTGTCCTTGCTCTTCTTCTTGTTCTTGAACAGCCAGCCGAGCAGCGGGATGTCCTTGAGGAACGGGATGCCCGTCTCGCTATCGATGGTCTTGTCCTTCATCATGCCGCCGATGACGACGGTCATGCCGCTTTCGACGGAGACCTCCGTCGTGGCGACGCGCTCGGTCGTGATCGGGTTGTCCACCTGGAAGCCGACGAGCTCCGAGACGCCGACGCGGATGCGGAAGGAGATGACGTTGCTGCCGGGCGAGACGATCGGCGTGACCTCGAGGTCGACGCCTTCCGGGATGAACTGCACGCTCTGGGTGGTCGCCGTCTGCGTGACCTGCGAGATCTTGACCGGCAGGTTCTGGCCGACGTGGATCTTCGCGGTCTTGTTGTTCCCCGTGAGCACCATCGGCTCGGAGATCGTCTTGGTGCGCGAATCCGACTTGATGAAGTTGAGCAGCGCGTACAGCGTGGTCTTGTTCATGACGGAGGACACGTCCAGGATGCCGCCGACCGGGGCGAGCACCGTCGCCTGGGTGGTGTTGAAGGTCCCGTCCGACTTCGTCGTGAAGTTCCCCATATCCTTGACGCTGCGGACCGTCCCGCCCGTGCCGAAGTTCGTGCTTCCGGCCCAGTTGATGCCCCACGTCAGGCTGTTGCCGGCCTGGACCTCGATGAGGCGCGCCTTGATCGCGATCTGCGGCGCGGGGATGTCCAGCTGGCCGATCATCATCTTCATCTTATGAAGCGTGTCGTTGGTGGACGTCACGATCAGCGCGTTGGAGGCGTTGTCCACGGAGATGATCGTGTTCTCGGCTTCCTTCTTGTCGAGGATGGTCACCAGCGACTTCTGGAGCTCGAGGGCGAAGCGGTACTTGAGCGGGAACACCTGCACGAGGACCGGCATGTTGACGATCTTGATGACCTCGATGACGTTCACGCTGCGCTGGATGGCGACCAGGCCCATCTGCTCGAGCAGGATGCGAAAGGCCTCGTCGAAAGGCACGCCGCGCAGCTGCATGTTGACTCGGCCGCCGACGCCCGGAGCGGCGATGATGTTCTTGTTGAACTTGATGGCGAACGTCCGCAGGATGCCGAGGATGTCGGCGTCCTTGAAGTTGAAGTCGATCGGCGCGGTGTTCAGCGATTCGACGAGGGCGTTCACGCCCTCCGGAGGGCTCGCCGTCTTCAGCCGCGCGCTCGCCGGAGCGTCGGATCCCAGAGCGGGGTTCGGGATCGGCATCTCCTGCTTGAGCTCCGGCTCGAGGTCGGTCAAGGTCGCCGTGTCGGTGCTCGTCTGAACCATCTGGGACCAGGCCACGTTCGTCTGAAGCAGCACGAAGGCCATGACGGCGGACAGAATTCTCGCGGGTTTCATCTGATTATCCTTTTTGATGTCGTTTGTTGTTTATTTAGGAAGGTCGATCGAATAGCGCCTGCCGCCCGCGGTCAGCGCGAGCGAATTATCCCTTATTTCCGAGGTCACGCCGGGAACTTCCGACTCGTCGGCGTCGAACAGCTTGCCGGCCCGGGCGACGAAGACGCGTCCGTCGCCGTTGAGCATGACCATCGCGTTGCGGTTGTCGCCGAATACGCCCGACGTCGTGAGCTTGGCCAGGAAGGCGTACGGATTTTCCACGCGCCGGACGATCACGACGGCCTTTTTCTTCGTGAACTTGCGCTCGGCGTCCTTCTCGGCCTTGGCCGCCGCCTCGAGCCCCGCCTCCGTCGCGGCCTCCCGGTGGGAGACCCGCACGGCCCAGACCCCGTACACGCTGAGCGCCGCGACGACGATCGCCGGGCCGGCGATCAGGCGCCAGAAGCCCGGAGACACGTCGCGGATGATGGCGGAGCGGCGCGCCTTCTTGGGAACCAGGTTGATCCGGGCCATATGGGACCGGCGCAGCATCGTATTGCTCAAGCCGAGGCCGCAGGAGACCGAGAGCGCCGCGGCCAGCGGCGCGATCCCGACGGAGCCGTCCTTGGCCGCGACGTTGACCATCGGACGGAAGACGTCGACGTCCATGCCGGTGTCGGCGGCGAGGCGCTCGCACAGGCCCTTGAGCTCGGCGCTCCCGCCCGCCAGCAGAATCCTGTGGATCGGCGGATAATCGGCGGGGCGCCGCTCGAGGAACACGTCGATCGTGCGCTGGATCTCCCCGCTCAGGTCCTTCACCGGAGGCAGCAAGGTCCGGGCCACCCGCGCCGCGATCGGGTCGACCTCGGTCGCCAAGGCCTCCGGAGACAGCCCGTGCGCGAGCTTGAGCTTCTCGGATTCCTCGAGGCTGATGCCGAACTCCCTCTTGAGGGCCCGCGTGAACGCGTTGCCGGCGACGTTCAGGACGCGCACGGCCTTCGGCCCTCCGGCCTCGGCCACGCAGACGCTCGTGAAGGTGGCGCCGATGTTGACGAGCACGACCGTCTCGTCCTTCTTCCCCTTGAAGAACTCGTAGGAGTTGGCGAGCGCCAGGGCGTCGTTGACGATGACCGCGGGGCGCAGCCCGGCCTTGCGGACGATGTCCATGCCGGCCTGCACGGTCTTCTTCTGCGCGATCGTCAGCAGCATCTCCGCCTTCGCGGAAGCCACGCCCTTCGCGGCGTCGAAGATCAGGGCCGAGACGACCGTGTCCGGCTCGTCGAACGGGATGAGGGCCTTGGCCTCGGCGGTCAGGCCCGTCTCCGGGTCGAGCGTGTAGCCCGGGGTCAGCGCCAGGAAGCGCACGATGACCGTGTTGCCGGACAGCGAGATCGACGCGTTGCGGGTCTTGAAGCCGTGCTCGGCCAGGATCTCCCGGAGCGCGGCGGCGTAGACCTCGGTCTTCTCCTCCTCCGTTTTCGCCTCCGCGAGCTCGCGCCAGACCTCGCGGGTCGCCGAGCGGAGCACGGTCAGGCTGCGCTCCTTGGCCTTCAGGTGGAGGACCTTGACCGAGAACGAGCCGAGGTCGACGGCGAGCAGGTCGCCGGAGTACAAAAGCGAACGCATGGCGAGGGGCTTTTTCATTGTCGTTTATAGGATTCGGCCCAGGAGCCGGCGGCGCCCGTCGTCCAGCCCACGTGCGAGAGCACCCCGCCGCCGAGGTCGTAGTGGATGCGCCCGTAGCCGGCGGTGGAGTTGCTGCTGATCTGGACCGAGTCCGCGCAGAAATGGCCGTACAGCTCCTGCGCGAGGATGAACTTCGACTGGGAGCCCTCCAGATACCCGTGAAACGGCGTCGTGCAGTTGAGGGTCACGATGTTGCCGCTGTTGGTGCTGTAGAAATGGACGCGGGCGGGAATCTTGCTGGTGTTGTTGAACTGGCAGCTCGAGCCCGTGGTGAAGTTGTTCTTCACGTAGATCGCGGCGGTGCCGCTCGAGGTGTTCACGTTCAAGATTCCGTTGATCGTGATCTTCTTGAAGAAATACGTCCCGCTCGACAAGGTCACGGTGTTCCCCGCGCCCACGGTCAGGCTTTGCGCCCCGTTGTTGTACGCGCTCGAGGGCGTGATGCCGGTCAGGTCGTCGTTGACGGTCTCGCAGGAGCCGCAGCTGTCCGAGATGATGCTCATGACCGTGGTCGTCGTGACGACCGAGCCGGTGACGCAGGACGCCGACGGGCTGGCGCCGATCGACATGACGTCCCCGTAGATATGGGCGGGCGGGCAGGCGACGCCGCTCACGCTCACGCCGTTGTTGCTGCGGACGTTCGCGCCGGTGATAAACGAGGTGGGCGTCGAGCTCACCGTCAGATCGTACGCGTCGACCCGGCCCTCGACGTCGAGCGCCTTGTCGGCCAGGACGGCGTAGGGGCACGCTCCCGTCGTGAATTCGGCGCGCGCGACGATGGTCCGGACCGCGGCCCCCCGGAGAAGCAGGGCGGCGGAATACCCCGTCGCCGTGATAGACGGAGGCACGTCGGTCGTCACGGTGACCGTGTATTTGCCGCCCGCGAAGGACT
>JAHFCD010000199.1 GCA_023249695.1 Elusimicrobiota bacterium | reverse complement strand
GGGCCCAGCGCGTCATCCTGATCGCCCAGGAAGAGGCCAAGCGCCTCAATCACGATTACGTCGGCACCGAGCACATCCTGCTCGGCCTGATCGCGTTGGGTGAAGGCGTCGCCGCCCAGGTGCTCGCCAATTTGGGCGTGGACCTGCGCCGCGTGCGCTCCGAGATCGAGAAGATCGTCGGCACCGGCGACAACGTCATGCTGCTCGGCGAGATTCCGTTCACGCCCCGCGCCAAGAAAGTCCTCGAGTACGCCGTCGAAGAAGCCCAGCACATGGGCCACTCCTACGTGGGCACCGAGCATCTGCTCCTCGGCCTCATCCGTGAAGAGGAAGGCGTCGCCGCGCGCGTGCTCGAGAACCTCGGCCTGCGCCTCGACGTGGTCCGCGAGGAAGTCCTGAACCTTCTTGGGGAAGGTCAATCTCAGCAAGCCGGCGGCGCCGCCGGCAGCGCCCCGCAAGGCTCGGGCTCGCCGACGCGCACCAAGTCCAAGACCCCGACGCTCGATGAATTCGGCCGGGACTTGACTGCTATGGCGCGTGAGGGGAAATTAGACCCCGTCATCGGCCGCGACGACGAGATCGAGCGCATGATCCAGATCTTGGCCCGCCGCACGAAGAACAACCCCGTCCTCATCGGCGATCCCGGCGTCGGCAAGACCGCGATCGTGGAAGGCCTCGCGACGAAGATCTCGACGGCCGACGTCCCCGAGATCCTGCTCAACAAGCGCCTGCTCACGCTCGACCTCGCCTTGGTCGTCGCGGGCACGAAGTATCGCGGTGAATTCGAGCAGCGTCTTAAAAACATCATCGAAGAGATCCGCCGCTCCAAGGGCGCGGTCGTGCTCTTCATCGACGAGCTGCACACCGTCATCGGCGCCGGCGCGGCCGAGGGCGCGATCGACGCGTCCAACATGATCAAGCCCGCGTTGTCGCGCGGAGAATTGCAGACCATCGGCGCGACGACTCTCGATGAATACCGCAAGTACATCGAGCGCGACGCCGCCCTCGAGCGCCGCTTCCAGCCGATCATCGTGGACCCGCCCTCCGTCGAGGAGACGTTCACGATCCTGCAGGGCCTCAAGGACAAGTACGAGGCTCACCACAAGATCAAGTACGACGACAGCGCGCTTCGCGCCGCTGCTGAATTGTCCGATCGCTACATCACCGAGCGCTTCCTGCCCGACAAGGCGATCGACCTGATCGACGAGGCCGGCAGCCGCGCGCGCCTGCAGTCGTCCGCGACGCCGCCCGAGTTCAAGGACAAGGAAGTCGAGATCGAGAAGGTGGTCAAGGAAAAGTCCGCCTCCATCTCCGGCCAGGAGTACGAGAAGGCCGCCCGCCTGCGCGACAAGGAGAAGGAACTGCGCAAGGCTCTCGAGGAGAACAAGAAGAAGTGGCGCGAGAAGCGCGACCAATCCACTCCGACCATCACGGGAGAAGACATCGCGGCCGTCGTGTCCAAGTGGACCGGCGTGCCCGTCACCGCGCTGACCGAGACCGAAACCGAGAAGCTCGTGCACATGGAGGAGAACCTCCACAAGCGCGTCATCGGCCAGGAAGAGGCGATCAAGACTTTGTCCCAGGCGATCCGCCGCTCCCGCGCCGGCCTCAAGGACTTGAAGAAGCCGATCGGCTCCTTCATGTTCCTCGGACCGACGGGCGTCGGCAAGACCGAGCTCGCCCGCGCGCTCGCCGAGTTCATGTTCGGCAACGAAGACTCCATGATCCGTATTGATATGTCCGAATACATGGAGAAGTTCGCCGTGTCTCGCCTCATCGGAGCGCCTCCCGGCTACGTCGGCTACGAAGAGGGCGGGCAGCTCACGGAAGCCGTGCGCCGCAAGCCCTACTCGGTCGTGCTGCTCGACGAGATCGAAAAGGCCCATCCCGACATCTTCAACATCCTGCTCCAGGTGATGGACGACGGCGTGCTCAACGACAACCTCGGCCACAAGGTGTCGTTCAAGAACGTGGTCGTGCTCATGACCTCGAACGTCGGCGCCCGCCTCATTTCCAAAGGAAAATCCCTAGGCTTTGCAGCGGCCGACACGGCCGATCAGGACGTGCGCGACTACAAGAAGATGAAGGAGACGGTGATGGACGAGGTCAAGCGCGTCTTCTCGCCCGAGTTCATCAACCGCCTCAGCGACATCATCGTCTTCCACCCGCTCAACGAGAAGGAGATGACCGAGATCCTCGTGATGATGCTCGCCAAGGTCCGCGCGAAGATCGAGGCCCAGGGCTTCAAGATCGAGTTCACCCCCGAGACCGACAAGTACCTCATCAAGAACGGCTTCGACGTGAACTACGGCGCGCGTCCGCTCGGCCGCACGATCCAGCGCTCCGTCGAGGATCCCCTGTCCGAGGACATCCTGCTCAAGAAGTTCGAGCGCGGCGACACCATCTATGTCGACGTCGACACGGCCAACGACAAGCTGTCCTTCTCCAAAAATCCGGCCGTCAAAGCCCAGTAAGAAATAGGACCGACGGGCGCTCCCGCCACTGGCGGGAGCGCCCGACGCCTGTTATCCTGGGGAAAGCCGCGCCATGAGCCGAATTATCGTCGATCGACGCATCCGTTGGGAGGCCTTGCGCGCGCAAGGCACCGACCTCCTGCTCGTCTCGGCGCTCGCCGTCATCGGCCTGGCGTACGGCCTGGGCTACCACCTCGACTGGAACGAGGAGGCCGGCCGCCCCGAGGAGGACCAGGAGGTGGCCGCGATCTCGGCCCCCGCGTCGATGGCCGCCGTCCCGCCCGCCGTCCCGCCCGCCGCGGCCCCCGCCGCTCCCGTCGCGCCCCCGGTCGAGACCGCCGCGACGGCCGTCATCCCCAACCCGGCGACGCCGACGATCGGCCCCGCGCCGACGCCGACGATCGCGCCCGACCCGCGCGACGTCCAATGGGAGGAGATGACGGGCGAGCTCGGCAAGATGGCGACGAAGTATCCCGGCCGCGTCTCGATCTACCTCAAGGACCTCAAGACCGGCAAGACCTGGATGCATCATCCCGACGACCTCTTTCCCGCGGCGAGCCTGATCAAGGTTCCCGTCATGATCGCGGCGTTCTACAAGATCCGCGACGGCCAGCTGGCGCTCGACGAGCGCATCGCGATATCGCGTCACAACCGCGTCGGCGGCTCCGGGTCGCTGAAGTGGCGCCCCGACGGCACGAAGCTCACCGTGCGCGAGCTGCTCGTGCACATGATCAACGAGTCGGACAACACGGCGACGAAGATGGTCCTCGACCGCCTCGGCATCGGCTACGTGCAGCAGCAGTTCCCGCGCATGGGCCTCCTCTATACGGGCATCTATGAGGAGGGCATGAGCATCAAGGGCGGGCGCGTCATGCACGAGAACTACACGACCGCGCGCGAGATGACCTCGCTGATGGACAAAATCTACACGGGCCAGGCCGTCGACAAGGTGTCGAGCGAGGTCATGCTCGAGATCCTCAAAAAGCCCAAGGCCACCGCCTCGCGCCTGGCCAAGGGCATGCCCGCGGGCTGGGAGATCGCGCACAAGACCGGCCTGCTGCGTCAGGCCTGCCACGACTCGGCGGTGTTCCTGACGCCCAACGGCGACTACGCGGTGACCGTGCTCACCGGCCAGAACAACTCCTACTCGCAGGCCAAGGACTTCATCACGAAGATCGCGAAGGTGACCTTCAAGCACTACGCCGGCCCCCAGTACTACGCGAAGGCCGGCACGCGCCGCCGCTCGCGGGCGGCGCGCTAGATGCGCGCCTTCCTCGCGCTCGCGCTGCTCGCCGTCGCGGCGCTCGCGGCGCCCGCGCTCGCCGACGACGACGGCTACGACGATCCGCCCGCGATCCAGCGCTACCTCGCCGAGCTTCAGCTCGGCGACAGCCTCGAGGACGTCCAGCGCATCTACGCGCCCGCGCAGGACTGGCCGTCGAGCGTCGATCCGCGCGGGCGCGTGACGCGCTACCGCGTCGAGCGCGCGTACGCGAAGAGCTTCCCGAACTGGACGCAGGCGCTGCTGCTCGGCTTCAAGAGAGGAAAGCTCGTCGATATCCAGGTCGTCTACAACGCCAAGCGCTCCGGCGAGAAGACGGCCGAGGCCCTGGCGCGCGATCTCTCGCTCACCTACGGCGAAGGCGACCGCGCCGGCGACAAGTTCTGGTGGGCCGACGGCCGCACCGTCATCCGCGTGTTCCCCGTCGAGGTGCCGACGTTCAAGGACGGCGTGCGCGGCGTCGAGTGGCGGACCTCGATCCAGGTCGTCGAGAAAGACGTCCACCGTCGTCTCGATTAGGCAACTTTTCGCCCCCCTCAATCGTCTAGTAGAGCAGGGTCCTCGGACATATTCGAACAGTTATCGAACAAAAATCGAACTTGTGTTCGAATAGGACTTCTGCTATACTAATTCCCTTGGGCCCCCGAAGCGATGGGGAGACTCGAGGAGGGAGAAATCACTCAATGGATAACAACAAGGACACGGGCAAGTCGAAGGCGCTGGAGCTGGCGATGGCTCAGATCGAAAAGGCTTACGGCAAGGAAGCGGTGATGATGCTGGGAGACCGCGCGGCCAAGATCAAGATCGACGCGATTTCGACCGGAGTTCTTTCCCTCGATCTGGCGCTCGGCGTGGGCGGCTTCCCGCGCGGACGCATCATCGAGATCTACGGGCCCGAGTCCTCGGGCAAGACGACCCTCGCGCTGATGGCCGTCGCCCAGGCGCAGAAGCTCGGCGGCACCGCCGCCTACATCGACGCGGAGCACGCCATGGACCCGGCGTACGCGAAGGCGCTCGGCGTCGACATCGACGGCCTGCTCATCGCCCAGCCCAACTGCGGCGAGGAAGCCCTCGAGATCACCGAGAAACTCGTGCGCTCCTCGGCGATCGACGTGATCGTCATCGACTCCGTCGCGGCCCTCGTGCCGAAGGCCGAGATCGAAGGCGAGATGGGCGACAGCCACATGGGTCTTCAGGCGCGCCTGATGTCCCAGGCCCTGCGCAAGCTCACCGCGGTCGTGGCCCAGAGCAAGACCACGATCATCTTCATCAACCAGATCCGCAACAAGATCGGCGTCATGTTCGGCAACCCCGAGACGACGACCGGCGGCCTGGCGCTGAAGTTCTACTCGACGATGCGCCTCGAGATCCGCCGCATCGAGAACATCAAGGAAGGCGACGTCGTCGTCGGCGCGCGCGCCCGGGTCAAGGTCGTCAAGAACAAGGTCGCCCCGCCCTACCGCACGGCGGAGTTCGAGATGATCCACGGCTTCGGCGTGTCCCGTGAAGGCTGCCTGGTCGACCTCGGCGTCGAGGCCGCGATCGTCGAGAAGTCCGGCTCCTGGTACGTCTACGAGGGCGAACGCCTCGGCCAGGGCCGCGAGAACGCGAAGGCCTACCTCAAGCACCACACGGCCGTCGGCGAGAAGCTCGAGAAGGCGCTGCGCGACAAGTACCTGGTCGCCCCCGTCGATTCCAAGCCGGTCGAGG
>JAHFCD010000198.1:3567-5487 GCA_023249695.1 Elusimicrobiota bacterium | reverse complement strand
GCAGGCGCGGCAGGTTTCCGGCGTTCGCGACGACGGGAAGGCCGCGTCCCGGGAGAAGGGAGGTGAGCGCGCTCCAGGCGCGCAGGACCATGTACTTGAGCCACAGCCAGCCCGTGGACAACGCGGCGGAGGGCACCGACTCGCCGAGGGCCACGCGCGCGGCGACCGCGGAGCGGAGCCCGGGGCGCGCGACGAAAGCGCGGTAAACGCCCGCCACCGACGCCGTCGGCAGGGACTTGACCGTCAGCGCGAACGCGGCCGCGAGGAGAGGGATTTTTTCGACCGTCGTGCCGGGCAAGGCCGCGACGTAGGAGCCGCCGCGCTTGACGACCCAGACGCGCGGCGCCGAGCGCTTCCCGCCGGCATCGGCTTCGGTCAGGACCTTTTCCACGCCGGACTTGATTTGATCGCCGTTCGCGATCAGCGGGCGGCCGGGAGCGCCCAGCAGCTCCTCCCACTTATCGATGGATTTCACGAGGCGGCGCGCCTCGATCGGCTGGCCCGCGGTCGCGGCGACGTAAGCGGCCTGCGCGATCTCGGAGAGCGAAACGTCGGCCTTGCGCGCGGCGAACGACAGCACGGCCTTGGTCACGGCGGCGGCCGCCGCGGCGGGCAAGGTCTCCTTCGCGACCGCGATGGCCGACGAGTAGAGCCCGGGGGCGTCGGCCGGAGCCGCGTTGTTCGCGACGCCGACGAGGCCCGCGACCTTCTCGCGCGCGCTGGAGAATTTCCCGGCCACGCCCGTGCCGCCGCCGACGTCGCCGGCGCGCGTGGACGAGTCGTAGGCGCGGTCGAGCGCCTGACGCACCGACAGACCGTCGCCGCCCGCCGCGTCCGCCTGCTTGCCCTGGGAAATCCCGTGAGCGGTCGTGTCGAGAATGGAGGAAGCGCTGGGCGTCCCTTTCGCGCCGGGAGCGTCCGCAGCCGCGGCCGCGGAAACGGGGGTCTTCAGCGGAACGGCGTTGAGCTTCACCGGGGACTGGACGCCGACGGCCTGAATCGGGAGGGCGGCGCCGACGGCGGGAGAAACGACGTTCGATCCGGCCGGGGCCGCGGCGGCGGCGGCGTTGAGGGTCGGAGACGGCGTGACGCCGTTCAGGGCGCCCTGAAGGTTCGGGGCGAGCACGCCCGCGCCGGGCATGCCGGAGGGGGAGTTGATG
Organism: Elusimicrobiota bacterium; assembly: GCA_023249695.1. GTDB lineage: Bacteria > Elusimicrobiota > Elusimicrobia > UBA1565 > UBA9628 > GWA2-66-18. The sequence goes on along the minus strand of JAHFCD010000198.1, from coordinate 4,327 downwards.
CCCATGCCGGTGACCGGCGAGGCCGTCGTCACGCCGGTTCCGCTCGTCGTCGGTCTTTCGACCGTCTGGGCGGACGCGAGGCCGGACAGGAAAACGGCGCACGGCGCGAGCCGAATCAAGGCGTTGCGCATGGTTGGGAGTCTCCTACGGGTATTATAGCGATTATGGGGCAAATCCGCCGCGCGCGCCTGGGCCTTATGGCCTATCCTTATACTATCATACCCCGGGCTTCGGTCGATTGCCAGGGGAGACATGCGCGCCAGCCATGCCGTTTTCGTCGTTATCTTCGTCCTCGCCCTGATCGGGTTCGGAGGCCTGCGCTCGTGGCGGTCGCCGGCGCCGGCGAGCCTGCGCTCCGGAGCCGAGCCCGTCCGCATCGAGGTGCGCCGCCCGCGCGAGGATTTGATCCTCACCCGCGACGCCGGCGGGCCCTGGGTGATCTCGCGGCAGGACGATCTCGCCGACTCCGAGGCGGTCGAGCTCCTGCTCAACGGCCTGCGCACCCTCGAATTCGGGCCGCCGATCGCCCCGTCCGACGCCGGGTTCGCCAGCGGCCTCGGCCCGGCCGACTCCTCGCGCGTGCGCGTCCTCGATTCGGCCGGGCGGCCGCTCTTCGACGGCTTTTTCGGCCGCCGGGTGTTCGGCCGCTCCTGCTACTTCCGCGCCGACGATCGGGCCCCGGTGCGGCTGGCCAACGGCGTGGATCCGGAGCTGCTCCTGAGATCGAGCGCGCAATGGCGGGAGCCGCGCCTGCTCCCCC
>JAHFCD010000198.1:0-3557 GCA_023249695.1 Elusimicrobiota bacterium | reverse complement strand
GCTCCCCGGCGGCTGCGCCGACGGCCTCGAGATCTTCGCGCGCGGCGCCTGGCGCCGCGTGCCGACCGACGCCGCGCGCGAGCTCTGCGCCCTGCGCGCCTCGCACTGGGCGACGGGCACCCCGGAGGGGCTGGCAGGCTTCGAGGCCCCGCTCCTGCGCGCGCGCACGCCCGACGGCCGCGGCTTCACGGTCGGAGAACGCCGCGGCGCCGAGCGGCTCGTCCGCGTGGACGGCAGATTATCGTTGCTCAGAATTCATGCCTCCGCTATCGAAGCGGCGGCCGCGGATTTGATAACCTCAACGCCATGACCAACGCTCTCGACCGTGAACTCTGGACCGCCCTCCTCCGCCGCCCCGACGCTTCCCTGAAGAAGCGCCTTTGGGAAGTTTGGACCGCCGCCGGCATCGTCGCCCTGATCGGCCTCGCCTGGGCCGAGCCGTTTTCCGCGCTGCTCCTGCCGCGCTGGCTCAAGCCCGCGGTCATGTTCCTGCGCGGCGTGCTGCTCGTCGAGTCCTTCGGCTACGCCTACCACCGCTTCTTCCAGCACGTCGGCTGGCTCACGCGAAAATCCTCGACCGTGCGCCGCAACCAGATGTACCACTGGCTCCACCACATGGTGATCTACCCGATCGGCGACCACTACAAGCGCGACACCGGCTACGTCGCCTCCGAGACCGGGCTCGCGCTGTCCTGGCTGGTGCCCGGCTGGATCGCGGCCTGCCTGGCGCTGTGGACGCACGGCGCAAACATCGGCACGCTCGCCTTCGTCGCCGGCGTCGCGGTCTACGCGAAGCTGCTCGTCGACGAGACCCACTCGCGCTTCCACCTCGTCAAGCACGCGTGGAAGGACAGCGCCTACTTCCATCGCCTCGCCGACACCCACCTGCTTCACCACTGGGACCAGGCGATGAACTTCACGATCGTGCATCCGCTGATGGACCGGCTGTTCGGCACCTACCTGAACCCGGACACGCACCGCGCCCAGATCGACGCCGTGGTCACCGCGGACGGTCTGACCTTCTCCGACGCGACGAACTGGCGCTACATGCTCAAGGAAGCCAGCCCGGTCGAGTACGCGGCCTTCATCACGCAGGCGCGCCGCCATCCCCGCTCGCTGCGCAAGATCGAGCAGCTGATCGCGTGCCTCGAGCGGCGCCTCGCCCTGCACCCCGCCGAGGTCGAGGCGCTCGACCTCCACGTGCGCGCGAAGAACCTTCTGGCCGTGGTCAAGCCCGTGCTGGCCGCCGCGTGACCCGGGCGCTCGTCACCGGGGCGACCTCCGGCCTCGGCCGCGAGGTCGCCGTCCAGCTCGCCCGCCGCGGCTGGCGCGTCGCCGTCAGCGGCCGCCGCCGGGAGCAGCTGGAGGAAACCGCGCGCCTGGTGAAGGACGCGGGGGGAACGCCGCTCGTGCTGTGCGGCTCCGTGACGGAGCCGGCCGAGGTCAAAGCCCACTACGCCGCGGTCGTGGCCGCCTGGGGCGGCCTCGACTACGCCGTGCTCAACGCCGGCGTCGGCGACATGATGAACGCCCGGGAATTCTCCGCCGACTCCGTGAAGTGGACCTTCGACGCGAACGTCTTCGGCGTCTGCCACTGGATGGAGGCCGTGATCCCCGGCATGCTCGCCCAGAAGTCAGGGACCATCGCCGGCGTCGCGTCGCTGGCGGGATTCCGCGGCCTGCCGAAGTCCGGGCCCTATTCCGCGAGCAAGGCGGCGCTGATCACCTTGCTCGAGTCCGCCCGCGTGGACATGATCGGCACCGGCGTCTCGATCGTGACGGTGTGCCCCGGCTTCGTGCGCAGCGAGATGACCGACCGGAACAATCCCGGCACGATGCCCTTCCTCATGGAAACCAAGGACGGCGTCGCGGCGATGCTCGGCGGGATCGACGCGAAGCGGCGCGTCGTGCACTTCCCGTGGCAGCTCTCCTACGCGAGCAAGTACATCCTGCCCGCCATCCCCGACTTCCTGTACGATTGGATCGCGCACCAGTTCGCGCCGATGCGCGTCAAGAAGCCCACGGTCCGATGAAGGTCTTCGTCACCGGCGCCACGGGCTACATCGGCCGCGCCGTCGCCGAGGCCCTGCGCCGGCGCGGCCACCGCGTCGCGGGGCTTGTCCGCTCCGCGGCCAAGTCTAAAACCCTCGAGGCCCGCGAGATCGAGCCGGTGATCGGAGACATGCGCGACGCGTCCGGCTGGAAGGCCGCCGACGTCCTGATCCACTGCGCCGTCGAGTACGGGGCGGACTATGAAGCGCTCGACCGCAAGGCGCTCGACGCCCTGCTCGCGCTCGGCGGCAAGGTCGTCTACACCTCCGGCGTCTGGCAGTACGGGCCGGGCGGCCCGTTCGACGAGACGCAGGCGTTCTCCGGCAAGCCCCTGATGCCCTGGCGCACCGAGCACGAGAAGCTCGTCCTCGCGGGCAAAGGGATCGTCGTCCGCCCCGGCTGCGTGTACGGCGGGGCGGGGGGGCTGACCGGCCTCTGGTTTCAGGGCGCGGTGGAGAAGAAGGCCGCGCCGATCGTCGGAGAGGGCGCCAACCGCTGGGCCGTCGTCCATCTCGAGGACCTCGCCGACCTGTACGTCCGCGCGGCCGAGAGCGCGCCCTCCGGCGAGCTGTTCAACGCCGTGGACGCCTCGCGCTTCACCGTCCGCGAGATGGCCTCGGCCGCCGCGACCGCCGCGGGCGCGGGCGGCGCCGTGAACGCCCTGCCCTTCGCCGAGGCGGAAAAGGTCTACGGCGGCATGGCCCACGGCCTCGCGCTGGACCAGCACATCCATTCCTCCAAGGCCGCCAAGCGCCTCGGCTGGAAGCCCCGCTTCAACGGCTTCCCGGGCGACGCCGACCGGTTCTTCGCCTCCTGGCAAGCCGGCCGCCAAGCCGGGGGCTAATTGCTATACTCGAATTACGACTATGACCATCCCCCACGACTCGACCGCTGAAGACATTTCCACGACCGCCCCGATCGGGACGGACGACGTTTTGCCCGTGCTCAACACCACCCCGTACGCCGACCCCGAAGCCTACACGGCGCCCCGCTCCCCGATCGAGAACGTCCTCCTGATCGACGGCGACAACGATCCGCACGTGCCGCCGGACGCGCGCGTGACGCGCTCGACCCTCGTGCGCGTGTTCCTGCGCCCCGGCGCCCTCCTGCCGCGCAATCTCGAGAAGCCGTTGGCGCGCCTGCCTAATTTCTGCACGGTGACCTCGCCGAAAGGCGGCGCCAACGCGGCCGACTTCGTCATGAGCCTCCACGCCGGCATGCTGCACGCCGTCCTGCCCCAGAGCGTGCCGTTTCTCATGGTGACCAACGACGCGACGCTCGCGGCGATGACCGCCGAGCTTCAGCGCCTCGGCCGCGTCGCCACGATCTGGACCTCGCACCCCGACGCGACCGTCATGTCCGAGGAAGCCACCGGAGGCTACGAGAGCGCAGGCACCAAGCCCGCCCGCAACAATCGCGGACGCGGCGGACGCTCCCGCGGAGGCGGGCGCTCGCGCGGAGGAAGCTCTCGCGCCGCGGCCGCCGCTCCCGCCGCTCCCGTGGCG
>JAHFCD010000197.1 GCA_023249695.1 Elusimicrobiota bacterium | reverse complement strand
GCGCTCGGCGGCGAGGGGCTTGTCCGCGCCTGGGCGGTGCTCGACCGCGCGACGCGCGAGCGGCTGCTCGGCTGCGGCGCGCTGACGGCGCCCACGATCGAGCCGCTGGCGCTCGACAAGGCTTTCTCGCACCTGCTGTCTCTTGAAGGAGGCGAACTGCGATGAACTTCCCCCTGCTCTCGCTCGAACTGCGAAAGAACCGGCTCTCGGCCGCGAGCGTGACCGCCGCATTTCTGGTGACCTTGCCCGTCGCGCGGCTGGTCGCCTCGGTCACCGGCATGGAGCCGGCCAAGGCCCTCGAGGCGATCCTGATCGGTTGGATGCTCCTGGGCTCGCCCTTCGCCGCGGCCCTGATCGCGTCCTCCGTGGGCGCGCAGACGGGGTCCAGGACGGAATCCGACGCCGAGGCCCTGCTTCCGGTCTCGCCCGCGCGGCGCGCGGGCGCGTCACTCGGCGCGGCCCTGCTCCTCCTCGCGGCGGTGACGACCTTGCTCGTCGCCTCGGCCTGGGCCCTCGGCGCGACCCGGCGATGAACTGGGCCCGGCCGTTCTGGGAGGACTCGGCGATGGCGCCGCTGTTCCTGTTCACCCTCGTCGACGCCCTGCTGGGCTGCTGGCTGCTCTCGTACGTCCTGGGCCACGCCGTGGCGGGCGGCCTGCTCGGCTCGGCATTGACGACGGCGACCTTGTTCGCCGCGGCCGTCGGCTTCGGCCTCCAGCTCGAACACGGCCATTGGGGCATCGATATCCTCAGCCTCTACGCGAAACTCGCCGCCGCCGCTTTGACCCTCAAGGGCGCCGCCGCCGTACTGACGGCGTCGTGGCGGGAGCGAGGCGTATCCGTGCGCGGACCTCGCGCGGCCTTCCTCGCGCTCGCACTTCTATTCGGCCCGCTCGCCGCCTGGACGGCCGCGCAATGGACCTACCACGATCTGCTCGGCCGCCTGAAGACCGCCGAAGAGCCGCTGCAATTTTCCTTCACCGCGACGGGCGGTAAAGGCCCGGTCTCCCCCGCGGCCCTGGCCAACGAGGGGCGCGGAGCGGCGATGTGGAATCCGGCCTCGGGTCTCTTCTGGGCGAACTCCGAGGGCGTGCGAAACCTGATCCCGGAAGAGAAACGCGGCATCCTCGACTTTCTATTCAGCCCGGCGATGCGGACGGGAAGCGTCGCCCGCGACGAGCGCGGAACGCTGTGGGCGACCCGCTACGACTACACGCACCTCGAGCTGTGGCGCGAAGAGAAGGGTGCGATGAGCCTCGCCCGGCGCGAGGCCTGGAGAGGGCTGCCCACCATCGAGCGCCGCGACCGCCGTCTCTTCCTCTACTTCTGGATCGACGGCGAACGTGAGGCTCGCTACGTCTCCCTCGAAAACTTCGCGCGCCTGGGCTTGAAGGCTCCTCAGGAGCGGGACCCGGATCGCGCTCCGCCCCAAACGAGCCTCGACGATTGCGCCCCTCGATATCGCTGTCTGCGCGTCGGCGCCCGGACCTGGAAGCTGCCCGGCGCGCCGATCCAGTTCGTCGGCTCGCTTCATCCGTTCTTCATCGGAGGCAAGCCCGTCTACCTGATCGCCGTGCAGCTGAAGGACGGGCCGGCGGCGGTGATGTGCCGGGGCGACGGGAAGGTCGAGACGGCCTGGCGTCTTGGCGTCGCGACCGACGCCTATTACTCCCCGGATCAGTTTCGGACGCTTCCCGACGGCACCGTGTACGCCCGGGGGCGAGGCGACTCGATCGGATTCCTCGACGCCAAGGGCCGAGCCTCTTCCCTGCGCTACGGCCGCGCGCGGCCTCGCGAGGAATACGGCGCTCCGGCTCTCGTGCGCCGACTCGACGGCCGTGCCTGGCTCCTTTGGAGCAAGCACCTCGCCGAAGTCGCCGACGACGGCCGCCCGTTGAACGTGACGAGGCTTCCCGAACACCGGGATTACCGCGTCCTCCAGGACGGCGTGCTCCTGGAGTCCGGCGGCTCCTGGCTGTTCCGCGGCTGGGACGGGACGTCCCGCCGGCTGACAAAACCTTAAGCGGCCGTTTCCGCGCGCTGCTCCGCACGCGGATCAACGAGAAAATCCCGGTTCAAGGGATTTATCCGGTCGCGCCTCACGAGAGCTCGCGCCGTCGCGTCGGTGGGGATGGTCCTCCGGGCCCGGCGAGCGATCCCCTCCAACGGTGATGCGCCGCGGACTAATCCTCATCGTTTCCAACGTTGGAAGTGTTGCGGCTAAAAGAGGCGAACGGCGGCTTTGCCCCCGCTCCCGCGAAGTAGCGCGCCCCGCGCGATGTAAGCTTCCGCGCCCCGCCGGCGTATCATCCTCGGACGCAGGCCCGCTCCGCACCAGAGGCCCGAAGCGTCCGGAGAAATAGCTTTATGAACCGCCTCGAAGCCGTCGCCGGCGCCTCACTCGTCGCTCTCGTCGCCGCGGGTCTCGGACAGAAATACAACGAGCTCTCGAAGCTCGCCGGGACTCCCCCGCCTTCCAAGACCGTCCTGTCGAAGACCCAGCTCGAGACGCGGCCGGAGCGCACCGTGGACTCCGCGATCGCCGCGTATCTGTCCAACGCCGAGGTCGCGGCCGAGGCCGACAAGCGCGTCCATCTCGGCAGCCTGCTCGCTTCGCTCGAATCGCCTGAATTTGACGGCGAGGAGATCGACTCCCTCACCGCCGAGAGCCTGTCGAAGGCGATCGTCGCCGTGTTCGAGAAGCCCGGCGACGGCGGCGCCGAAGACGTCGAGCTCCGCCGCCGCGCCGTCGGCTTCCTGGCCGGGCGCGTCTCCGGCAAGACCAGCCGCGACTTCGTCCTCAAGGCGATGGAGGAAGGCCCGGCCGAGCTGCGCAACGAGGCGCTCAAGCGCGTCGGCTCTCCTCTCGGCGTGCGCGGCTCGGCGGTCTACGCGAAGGTCCGCGAGCTCGGCGAGAAGGGGCTCGTGCCGGATTCGACGTATCCCTCGGTCCTGCGCCGCACGGGCGGGGCCAAGGCGAAGGACGTCCTCACGGCGCTGATGACCTCGACCGACAACGCGAAGCTCATCGCGGGCTGCGCGATCTCCCTCCAGGACTACCGGGATCCCGAGATGATCGGCAAGATCCTGGAGCGCCTCGAGGCGGTCGGCATGATCGACACGGCGAGCAAACTCCCGTGGATCAGCTCGCCGCTCCTCGACGAGCACCTGAAGTCCGCGGACAAGTCGTCCTTCCGCCGGGGGATGATGGCGATGGCGACGCGGCCGGCCCTGGTGAAGACGGGGATCGCCCACGTCGAAAAGGGCCTGCAGAGCCCGGATGCCGATACGCGCCGCTACGCGGCGGTCGCCGTGAAAAAGGCGGTCGTCGCGAAGATCGTCGACGCGAAGCAGGGCGAAACCTTGCTGGCGGGCCGGCTGCAGGTGGAGACGGAGCCGGTGCTGAAGGCGGAGCTGACGGGGGGCCTCGAGAGGATCCACAGCCTTCTCGAGCAGAAGGAGACGGGCGTCCAGTAAAACAAAGGCCCGCAACGTATTGGAGCCTCCCGCTCTCGGCGCGGGGGGCTCCTTCGCGTCAGGCTACGGCGCGCCGCGCGTCGCCGTCGACGCGGTCGGGTCCGGAAGGCTGTTCGGATCCGGCTTCGATTTCGGATCGGGGAGGAAATCCTCGGGCCTCGTGGGATCGCCGGGGCCCGAGCTGACGCGCGGCGCCGATCCCGTCAGAGGCTTTTCCGCCGCGGGCGTCTCGACGGACGCCTCGGGCGGGCGGCGCAGACGCGCCGTCAGGACATACAGGCCCACGAGGGCGGCCAGCACGAAGGGACCCAGCTCCCACAGCTTTCCTTTCATCGCGGCCATTATAGCGCTTAGCGCGCGGCGCAGTAATCCCGCAGGGGGACGAAGCGGGTGTCCGGGCCCTTGCCGAGCACCAGGAAGAAGGCCGGCTTGACGTCGCGGGTCAGCGGGAGCGCGAGGCCGCCGAAGCGCTTCGCGTGCTCCGTCATCCACGCCTGGAAGCGCGCGAGCTCCTCGCGCTGCTCGTCGGGCTTAGGCGCGGACGCGAGCGACATGTGCGGCTTGAACACGTCGTCGTACATGTCGCGCTTGCGGAACCCCTTGGCCGTCGCCGCGTCGCGGTTCTTCATGAGGCGCGCGGCCCACTCTTCCGGAACGGGGCTCAACGCGAGCGCGACGACGTGCTTCTTGGGGCCGAACAGCTCGGGGGCGCCCTTCAGCGGGAGCGTGCCGCTCGAGAGATCGGGCCCGTCGAGGGACAACGCCTCCATCGCGTCCGTCTCGGCAGGATTCCAGCCCGGGCCCATGAACGACAAGGTCACGTGCAGATTCTCGACTTTCTCGAAGGAGAGGCCGGGAAATTTTTTCGTCAGCTCCTTTCGCGCCTTCCCCCACTCCTTGGCGAACTTCGTCTTCCCCAGAGGCAAGGCGGAGAAAAGGAGCAGCGCGCCCTTGCCGTCCTTGTCGAGCGCGTCCGCGGGGCAGGAGATTCCCGCCGCGAAGCACGGGCGAACTAGGGCCGCGAGGAGAACGGCGACCGCGATCCGCTTCATTTCTTCTCTTTCTCGCGCGCGGTCAGCATGTCGTTGAGGCGGCCGATCAAGGCCCGGATCGTCGCCGAGCCGCGCTCCTGGGCCTGCAGGACGTTGGGCTGCGAGGCGTCGAAGGTCTTGCCGACCGAGACGGCCAGCGCGCCCGGCATGGCCTGGGCCATGTAGAGATCGTTGCCCTCGGGCTTGAAGTCGTCGCCGAACACGGCGACCTGAGACTCGTCGTCGATGAGGCCCTTGGCCTTGAGCATCTCCATCGCCTTGCGCGCGCCGGTGCCCTTGTGGGCCTTGAAGTACTGGACGTAGGGAACGTGGCGCATGGTCGGCATCGGCTTGAGCTGGACGAGGTAGCCGAAGCCGTTGGCGACGTTGGCCTCGGCGAGCGCCGCGTACAGGGCGGAGTCGAGCTCGTGGTGATTGGTGAGCTCGATCAAGGTCCGGCTGTCCTCGTAGAAGATCTTGTAGTCGCCCGGCTTCAAGCCGACCTTGGCGGCGGCGGCCTCGAAGACGGGCGTGATCTTCGCCCGTTCGGCGTCGTCGAAGCCGACCTCCTTCCAGGCCGGCTCGGCGGGGGTCGCGCCGTCGGCGCCGTACTCGTAGACGCGCGCGCCGGACTGCACGGCGAACATCATGCCCGCGCGGGTCTTCGCGTCAAGGCGGTCGCCCAGAAGATTCGTCATGCCGTTGTGATCGCCGGTGAAGAAGTGGTTCGTGCAGATAACGACGTTCACGCCGAGCTCGCGCAGGCGGCGCAGGAGGCCGACGAGCTCGTCGGAGGCGACCACGGCCTTGTCGTCGGGCGTCTTGTCCATCAAGGTCCCGTCGTAGTCGGTGATGACGGCCTTGATGCCCTTGGCCTTGAGGCGCGCGGCCATCATGGCGGCCAGCTCGTCCAACGAATGCTCGCGGGGCGCCGCCGCGGCGGTCTTGAAATTCGAGGCGGCCAGCTTGCCGCCGCGCC
>JAHFCD010000196.1 GCA_023249695.1 Elusimicrobiota bacterium | reverse complement strand
TCGAGCTCGCGAAGACCGCGCCCGCCGCCGGCGGCGCGGGCAAGCCCCTGTCGCATTAGAGGCCTCGGCGCCGGCGACGATCGCCCCCGGGACCTAATGTCTATATTAATAGACAATCGATGCGGACGGCCTCGACGGCGACGGACGGGGGCGGGCGGCCGGCGCTAGGCCGGCTTCGACAGCGGCTTCGGCCAGGAGTCGAACAGAAAAAGCTCCCCCTCGCGTTCGGCGGCGGAGACCTTCGCGCCCGCGACCGCGTCGTCGTAGCGGACCGTGCCGAGTCCGACGGCGCCCGCTGCGCTCGTCAAGCGGCCGATCTCGCGGCCCTCGCGGAGAATAGCGGCGCCCGGCGCGGGAGCGCCTCCCGGAAACCTCAGGCCCATCAGGATCTTGTTCACGTGGCCGCGGAAGACGATGCGGGACACCGTCTCCTGGCCCATGTAGCAGCCCTTGTCCATGCTGATCGCCGCGTCTTGGCGCGCCTCGAGCGGAAGGGAGTCCGCGGTCATGTCGCTCCCAAACCACGGGAAGCCGGCGTTCACCCGCAGCGCCTCGAACTCCGCGTCGGTCAGGAAATCCGCGTCCTCGGGCGGATCCACGCCGAGCAGCAGGCGCGCGGGTTCGCCCAGGCGGGTCCACGGCAGGCCGCGCTCGAACCCCTCCCCGACCAGCAGCCACGCCTGCTGCGAGCGCATGGCCTTCAGCGAGGAATCGGACAGCATGATCTTTTTCTCGAAGGCCGCGAGAAAGCCGATCGCCGCGCCGGGCCGCGTGACGGCGAGGATGGACTCCGGGGTCTCCTCGTAGAGCTCGCAGTCGGCGACGAGCAGGCCCTTCGGCGTCAGCACGCACGCGGGCAGGCACGCGCCGGGCGCGAGCCGAGCGAGGTCCGCGGTGACCAGTCCCTGGAGGAATTTTTTCGCGTCGGGGCCGTGAATCCGGAAGAAGCCCCACAGCGAGACGTCGTACGCGCGCAAAGCCATGCGCTCATTATAGCTATCCTATCCCCGTGAAACGCGAGATCGGCTTTCTGCTCGACATGGACGGCGTCGTCTGCCACAACATGCCCGCGCACGAGGAGGCCTGGACGAGCTTCTTCCGCGGCCGCGGGATCGAGATCGACCTCCACGACTTCCGCGCCAACACGATGGGGATGCCGACGCGCGAGGTCCTGCGCTATTACTTCAAGCGGGACGTCCCGCCCGAGGAGGCGAACGCCGCCGCGCTCGTCAAGGAAACCTTGTACCGGAAGCTCTATCTCCCCCGGCGCGCGACGGCCGAGGGGCTGATCCCGTTCCTGAAGGGCGCTCGCGCGGGCGGCTACCGCGTCGGGCTCGGCACCGGCTCGAAGGACGACAACGTGACGTTCATCCTCGACGGCCTCGACCTGCGACCCTGGTTCGACGCGGTCGTCGACGGAGGCATGGTGACGAAGGGCAAGCCCGATCCCGAGACCTTCCTGATCCTCGCCGCCAAGCTCGGGGTCGCCCCGGAGAACTGCGTGGTGTTCGAAGACTCGCTGCTCGGAGAGGAGGCCGCGCGGCGCGCGGGCATGGCCGTGGTCGCGATCACGACCTCCCACCGCGCCGACGAGTTCAAGCACGCCGGGCTCAAGGCCTCCGACTTCAGCGGGCTTTCGCCGGCGAAGGCCGCTTCGCTTCTTCGTCGGTAGCGAGGTAGGGGCGGACCAGCTCGAAGACGGGGCTCGCGGCCAGGGTCGTCACGACCGCCATCAGCACCATCATCGTGAACAGGGTCGGCGTGATCAGGCCGCGCTCGAGCCCGATGTTGAGCAGGATGAGCTCCATGAGGCCGCGCGCGTTCATCAAGGTCCCGACCGCGACGGACTCGGCCGCCGGATAGCCGCCCAGGCGCGCCGCGACACCGCACGCGACGCCCTTGCCGAGCGTGGCGATGAGCAGGATCGAGAGGGCGACCATCCATAGGCCCTGCCCCGCCATCAGATCCAGACGGGTGTTGAGCCCCGAGAAGGCGAAGAACAGAGGCACCAGCAGGCCCGAGGTCAGCGGCTCGATCCGGTCGCGCAGATTGTCGACGAAGGTCCCCTTGGGCATGACGATGCCGAGCAGGAAGGCGCCGAACACGGCGTGAAGGCGGATGTAGTCGGTGTACCAGGCCGCGATCATCAGGACGATGAGCACGGCCCGCAGGCCGGCGGGAGAGAGCGACGCCTGAGGATGGCGAGCGACGAGAGATTTCGCGACCGGCTTGACGACGAAAGCGATGAGGAGCAGGTACGCCGCGCCCCCGGCGACCGCCAGCACGGCGATGAGCGGGTTCGATTCGAACGCGGCGAGGATGATCGCGAGCAAGGTCCACGCCGCGGCGTCGTCGAAGGCGCCGGCGCCGAGGGAGAGCGTGCCGATGCGCGTGCCGGCCAGGCCTCGCTCCATGATGATGCGCGCGAGCATCGGGAAGGCCGTGATCGACATCGCCGCGCCCGTGAAGATCATCGCCTGCCAGGACTTGACCCCGGCGCCGAAGTAGGCCGGATCGGCCATCAGACGCGAGCCCAGCAGGGCGCCCAGCGCCAGCGGCGCCGCGATGCCCGCGATCGAGACGGCGGCCGAGCCGCGCCAGCCCTTGGACAGGAGGTCGAGGCGGAACTCGAGGCCCACGACGAACATGTACAAGGTCAGGCCGACCTGGCTGACGGCGAAGATGAGCGGCATCGTCGCCTTGGGAAAGATCATCGCGTGAAACTCGGGGAACAGAAGTCCGAGCAGGGACGGGCCGAGCAGGACCCCGGCCACCATCTCGCAGACCACGGGGGGCTGAAGCGCGCGCTTGCCGAGCCAGGTCAGGACGCGGCAGGCGACGAGAATGACGGCGAGCTCGAGGAAAAAGTGAGCCGAAAGCTCCATGTTTGACATTCCGATGACATTGTACCGGGCCTGGCGCGTCCGCGCCAGGCTTTTTGTTATGATTCGGCCGTGAAGCTCGTCACCTTCGAGGTCGCGACCCCCCTGGGCCCCGTCGAGCGCCTGGGCGCGGCGCGCGGCGGCCGGATCGTCGACCTGAACTTCGCCGCGGCGCGGCTGTACCGCGCGGCCGGCAAGGCCCGCCCCGACGAGCGCGCGAACTATTTCGTCCCGCCCAGCCTGCTCGGCCTGCTCGACGGCGGCCATGAGTCCCTCACCGAGGCCGGGACCGCGCTCAACGCGCTCAAGGGCGCGCCCGCGGGCCCCCGCGGCGAGAGGATCGTCTGGAAGGACGGCGAGGTCCGCTTGAAGGCCCCGCTCCCCCGGCCGCGCTCGCTGCGCGATTTCTTCGCCTTCGAGAACCACGCGAAGGCCGGCGCCCAGCGGCGCAACGAGCCGCTCGCGCCGGAGTGGTACGATCAGCCCGTGTTCTACAAGGGCAATCCCCGCTCGATCATCGGCCCGGGCGACGCGATCCCGTGGCCGTCCTTCACGCGCAAGCTCGATTTCGAATTCGAGATCGCGGCGGTGGTCGGGACCGCCGGCCGGGACATCGCGGTCAAGGATGCGCACCGCCACATCGCGGGCTATATCGTCATGAACGACTGCTCGGCGCGCGACATCCAGCGCAACGAGATGGTGTGCCGCATGGGTCCCGCGAAAGGAAAGGATTTCGCGACGGCGCTGGGACCCTGCTTCGTGACGGCCGACGAATGGAACGGGAAGATTCCGGAACTCAAGGTGCGCGTCAACGGAAAAGAGTGGAGCCGTTCGAAGGGCGCGCAGCCCTACTGGAATTTCCCGACCATGCTTTCGCACGCCTCGCAGGGCGAGGACCTTCTGCCCGGCGACCTCCTCGGCTCGGGCACCTACTTCAAGGGCTGCGGCCTCGACATGGGCCGCTGGATCAAGCCCGGCGACAAGATCGAATTGGACGCCGGACCGCTGGGAACGCTGAAGAACACCGTGGGCAAGCCCCGCGGCTCGATCCATTTGAAATACAAGAAAACGGGAGTGCCGGCATGAGCGTGATCCTGACCCGCGGGCGAGTGCCCAAGACGCCGCACACCGAGTTCTACTCGGAGCCGGAGGTGCTGGCGCTCGAGGAAATCCACGGCGTCAGCGGCTTCAGCGGAGACTGGTCGCGCAAGTATCATTACCGCAAATACCCGACCCAGCAGGTCAGCGAGCCCAAGCGCCTCCCCCTCGATCTTCGCCCGCAGACGATGGCGCCGGCCCAGCCCCTCCAGCCCTGGCACATCCGCACCGGACGGCTCAAGGCGCACGGCGACCACATCAGCGGCCGCGTGCCCCTCGTGTACGGGCCGACGACGCTCGTGTCGGCCGGCCGCTTCGAGAAATCCTGCCCGCCGCAGAGGTTCTTCCGCAACGGCGACGGCCATGAGCTCTGGTTCGTGCAGCAAGGCTCGGGCCTCATCGCCTCGGAATTCGGCGTGCTCCCGTTCCGGAAGGGCCATTACGTGAACATCCCGAAAGGCACGACCTATCGCGTCGAGCTCGAGAGCGAGGACTGCGCGCTGCTCATCGTCGAATCGCGCCTGCCGATCCAGTTCGCCCCGCATTACCTGAACCCGTCCGGCCAGGCGCACCTGACCGCCCCCATCGTGGAAACCGAGATCGGCCTCCCCGAGTTCCGCCCCGCGCGCGACGAGGACGGCGAGTTCCGCGTTTGGACCAAGCATGGCGGCGGCCTCGTGACCGAGCTGTTTCTCGGCCACCACCCGTTCGACCTGATCGGCTGGGAGGGCGCCCTTTATCCGTATACCTTCCATACGGACGACCACCATCCGCTGGCCCGTGAGATCCACACCGCCCCGCCGACGCGTCAGACCTTCCAATCCGGGACCGCGCCGCATAACGGGTTCGCCGTCTGTACTTTTAAAGGCCAAATCGAGGGCTGGAACCCGCGCGACGTCCCCGCGCCCTACGCGCACTTCAACGTGGACAGCGACGAGGTGATGTTCTTCGCGAACACGAGCTACGGCGCGCGCAAGGGGCTCGTCGAGCCCGGCTCGTTCACCTTCCACCCCGGCTCGCTGCCGCATTCGCCGCACGGGATGGCCGCCAAGCGCTCCTTCGCCGAGCGCGGGAAGCTCTCCGACTACCTCGCGGTCATGCTCGACACCTTTTACGAGCCTCTCGCGGTGGCCAAGCAGGCCCTGCCGCTCGCCGACAAGGATTATCCGCTGAGCTGGAACCGCGACACGCAGGGCATCTCGGGAGCCTAGCATGCAGCTCGACCCTGAGTCGTTGGCGGTTCGCGACCGGTACCTGCTGATGATCGCGACGATCCTCCCCCGCCCCATCGCCTGGGTCGGCACCGTCTCCCCGGACGGCATCCCGAATCTGGCTCCGTTTTCATTCTTCACGGGCATCTGCGCGAACCCGATGACGGTGTGCTTCGCGCCGGTCAACGACCGGCACGGCAAGAAGAAAGACACGCTGATCAACATCGAGCTGACGAAGCAGTTCACGGTGAACATCGTGAACGAGGCCAACGCCGAGAAGATGAATCAGACGTCGGCGCCTTACCCCTACGGCGTG
>JAHFCD010000195.1 GCA_023249695.1 Elusimicrobiota bacterium | reverse complement strand
TCAAGACCGGAGGGAACGCCACGACCTCCGTCTTCATCCGCGGCAACAAATCGGAGCATACCCTCGTGCTGCTCGATGGCGTGCCCCTCAACGACCCGTCGAGCCCCGGCCGCGCCTATACCCTGGAGAACCTGACGACCGACAACGTGGAACGCATCGAGATTCTACGCGGGTCGCAGAGCGTCATGTACGGCTCGGACGCGATCGGCGGCGTCATCAACGTCATCACGCGCAAAGGTACGGGCGCCCGCAAGCTCACGCTCTCCGGCGAGGCCGGGTCCGCGGACTACGCCTTGGGCCGGGCCGAGCTGAACGGCGGCACCAAACATCTGGACTACTCCCTCGGGGGCTCCCGCCTCAAGACCGGGGGAATCTCCGCGGCCGGCAGCGACTACGGAAACGCCGAGCGGGACGGCTATCTGAACAACACCGTTTCCGGCGCGCTTGGGATCAAACTAAACGAGAACTTCCGCCTCGATCTCACCGCCCGCAACGCCTACTCCCGCTATGACCTCGACAACTCGGGCGGAGTCGGAGGCGATGACCCCAACTACACCGGCACGTTCAACGAGACCGACCTCGCCGCCCGCGCCACCCTCAGCCTCCGAGGCGGCCGGCTGGTGCAGAAGTCGGGGCTCGCGCTCTCGACGCAGAATCGCCGGTTCGTCAACGGCACCGACGCCCAGCATCCGTCCAGCGCCGCGCAGAACTCCAGCTACGGCCGCACCGTCAAGTTCAGCTACCAGGCCATCGCCCAATTGAACGCCGCCCACACCCTGACCGCCGGCGTGGATAAGCAGGAAGAGGCCGCTCGGACCGAGTACCGCTCCCAAAGCTCGTTCGGACCGTTCAATACGGAATTCAACACGCAGAAGGCGAGCCTGATCGGCGTATTCGCCGAGGACCTGATGAAGTTCCGCGACCGCCTGTTCGTGTCCGTCGGCGTGCGCCATGACGAGCACGATCGCTATGGGAACGCGAATACCTATCGCATCGCCCCCGCGCTGCTCATCCCGGAGACCCGCACGAAGCTCAAGGCCAGTCTCGGCACGGGCTTCAAGGCTCCGTCCCTATACCAGCTGTATTCCCAGTACGGCTATCTGAACCTCGCCCCTGAGCGCAGCACCTCCTGGGACGCCGGATTCGAGCAGGACCTGTGGGAGCGGAAGATCTCTTTCGGCGCCGTCTATTTCCGCTACGACCTGCGCGACCTGATCGCCTTCAACAGCGCCACGTCCAAGTACTACAACGTGGGCCGCGCGCGGACCGAGGGCTACGAGTTCACCGCGCAGGTCAAGCCGACGGAGAAGGTGCTGTTCAAGGGGAACTACACCTACACCTCGGCCGTGGACCTGTCGGACGGCGCTTCGCTGGTGCGCCGCCCGCGCATCAAGCTGGGAGGGGACGCCGAGCTGCGCCCGATCGAGCCGCTCTCCGTCACCGTGGGCGCCGTCTACACCGGCCCGAGGGTGGACAGCGATTTCGCGACCTCGCCGGCCAAGCGCGTGAAGCTCGGGGGCTACGCGCTCTGGCACCTCGCCGGCGCCTACGCGGTGAACAAGACCTTGACCTTGACCGCCCGCGTCGACAACGTGTTCGACAAGAGCTACGCGGAGGTTCAGGGCTGGGGCTCGCAGGGCATCGCCGGCTACGGCGGCTTGAGGCTCCAGTTCTAACATGAACCGCCCGACCGGGCCCGCGCGAATAAAGCATTGCAGCCGCTGCGGAGCCGCGCTCGTGTGCGGGCCGGCCGATGGCAAGGCGGGATGTTGGTGCGAGGACCTTCCCAACATCCTGCCTTTCACCGGGGATGACTGCATGTGCAAAAAATGCGCCGAGCTCGAAATCGAGCGTCTGAAAAAAATTAATCAAGAGGTGGGAACTCCGTCGACGAGGCGCGCGGCGGCGCTGTGGACGGGGGGCAAGGACTGCTCATTGGCTTTGCACGAGGTCCGGAAGTCCGGCCTCGACATCGAGGAGCTGATCACCTTCGCGCCGCCGTCCCCGGTCTTCCTCGCCCATCCTCTTCCTTTCCTCGCGCGTCAGGCGGCGGCGATGGGGCTTCGCCACCGCGTGATCACGATCCGGCCTCCGGCGGAGGACGGCTACACGCGGGCCTTGAAGGCGCTGCGGAGGGAAGGGATCAGAACCTTGGTGACGGGGGACATCGCCGAGGTGGGCGGCCGCCCCAATTGGATGCGGGAGGTGAGCCGCGGCACCGGCATCGAGGTGCGGTCGCCGCTCTGGGGCCGCGACCGGCGCGCCGCGCTGACGGACCTTCTGGACGGCGGCTTCAAAGCGGTCTTCTCCTTGGTCAAGAAGCCGTGGTTCACGCGGGCGTGGGTCGGCCGAGCCCTCGACCGGCGGGCGGTGGAGGAGCTCGCGTCCCTGGTTCCGACGCCGGACCTTTGCGGCGAGAACGGCGAGTACCACACTATGGTCCTCGACGGCCCCCTGTTCAAGACGGCGCTTCGGCTCGACGCGTTCGGCGTCGGCGAGCGAGACGGGATGATGTACATGGAGACAAAATGAAACTGACCGCTCAGGCTTATACGGCGATCGTGATCGCGGCCGCGCTCTCGCGGCTCGTGCCGCACCCCCCGAACTTCACGGCCATCGGGTCCCTGGCTCTCTTCGGCGGCGCCTGCTTCGAAGGGGCGCTCGCGGCCTACCTCGTTCCGCTGGCGGCGATGCTTCTCTCGGACGCCGTCATCGGGTTTCACCGCGGGATGCCCGTGATCTACCTCTGCTTCCTGCTGACCACGCTTCTCGGCCGGCGCATGCAGGGCCGCCGGAGCATCGGGCTGGTCGCGAAGATGTCCTGCCTCAGCTCGGTCCTGTTCTATGCCGTCTCCAACTTCGGGGTGTGGGCCGGCGGCTCGATGTACCCGCATACGGCGCAGGGCCTGGCGCTGTGCTACGCCGCCGCGATCCCGTTCTTCGGGAACACGCTCGCCGGCACGATGATCTACTCCGCGGTGCTGTTCGCCGCCGCGGACCTGGCCGATCGCGCGGTCCTGGCGACCGCCTAGCATGGCGATCAAAGCTTCGGACCTCTGCAAGCCGTCTACGACCATCGCGTCCCTTCACGGGGAGAAGGAGCGGACGCCGCGCACGAGGCCCGTGAAAGAAAAGGTGGTCTTGTCCTGGAGCGGAGGCAAGGACAGCACCATGGCGGCCTACCACCTGCTCGCGTCGCAGAAGTACGAGATCGCGGCTCTCATGACGACGGTGACCGAGGAATTCGACCGCATCAGCATGCATGGAGTGCGGCGGGAGCTTCTCGAGCGGCAGGCCGAGTCTTTGGAGCTCCCGCTGCGCAAGATCATGATCCCGAAGGACTGCCCGAACGAGGTCTACGAGGAGCGCATGCGCGAGACCCTCGGCGCCTTCAAAGCGCAGGGCATCACGAAGGTCGCCTTCGGCGACCTGTTTCTCGAGGACCTCAAGCAGTACCGCGACGAGCGCCTGGCCCAGGTCGGGATGACGGGCCTCTACCCGATCTGGAGGCGCGACACCGAGGAGCTCGTGCGGACCTTCATCGGCCTCGGCTTCAAGGCGATCCTGGCCTGCGTGGACACGAAGGCCATCGACGCCGCGTTCGCGGGGCGGGAGATCGATCACGACCTGCTCCGCGATCTGCCGGAGAGCGCCGACCCTTGCGGCGAGCACGGCGAGTATCATTCGTTCGTGTACGCCGGGCCCATCTTCAAGAAGGCGATCGCGTGCCGCGCGGGCGAGAGGGTCATGCGAACCCCGCGCTTCAATTTCTGCGACATCGTCCCGGCATGAGCGCGCTCGGGCGCGCAAGGCGCGGCGCCGCGTTCTTTCGCCCATGATGATCGCCGGGCAGAATTTCCTGATCGCCGTGGTCGAGGCCGCCCATCGTCATGGACGGGAGCTGTTCGAGCGCTATCAGGGCGACTCCCGGCAATTGATGGAGTTCTTGATCGCCGAATCGCCGGCCGGAACGGATGCTCGCGCATCCGAAGGCGCGGGGATCGGTCAGGGGAAGTTGACGAAAGTCCTGGCTTCGCTCCGGGAAAATAGAAACATCTTGATTGAGGACGTCCGGGCGAACCTGAACGAGAGCATCGCCTTTCTCGCATCCTGGATCGCGGCGTTGGACGGTTATTGCGCCGACGGCGCGGCTGACGAGAAGTGGCGGGCGCGGATGCTGGCGGATTGGCGGAAACTGTGCGCGACGATCGAGGCGGCACGCGTGCTCTTCGAGGTGCGAACGGCCGCGGTCACACGCCTAACGGATCCCGACTCGGCTCGGCGGCGCCCGGACGCCTAGAGATCGACGACCCGGCGCACGATCGTCTCGATGCTGAAGAGCGCGGCGTCTTCCCCGCTATCGCGCAGCGCGCGCGCCGACGTCGTGCTGATCGTCTCCTTGAGGGCGCCGACGGCCTCGAGCGCGGCGCGGGACTCCAGGCGGACAAAGGTCCCGGCGTTGAGAAGAACTTTACCCCGGCGCGCGGAATAGTCCTTGATGAACGCCTGCATCTTCTCGACAAGACCTTGAGACGGCGCGTCGGCGGGGGGCGAGCAGTAGCGCCCGTCGAACGGGCATTCATAGCGCTTGCCCGCCAGCTTGCGGACGAGCTTCTTTTTGGCCAACCGGTCGAGGGCGCGCACGACCTTGTCCTCGGATTGCCCCAGCGCCTCAGCCAGCCCCGCGGCGGTGTGCGCCGTCGAGACCGAGGACAGCGCGGTGAAGCACCAGAACGTCACCGCGTCGGAGACGATGAGCTCGAATTGGTCGTGGGTCAGATTATAGGACGAGGCGCCGAGAAGGGATTTGACGGCCTCCCGGTGCGGCGGGTCCTGGGTGTTCCCGAGGTAGGGCGAAAACAATGCGTCGAACACCTCGGCGTTCTCCGACAAGTCCAGGAGGTAGGCGCGGCTGAGGCGGTACTTGTCCGTTTCGGACGGGCGCGTGCGCAGGCCGGCCAGGATCGACGCGGCCCATTTGGGCTTGGGCAGGCTGTCGCCGTGCTCGACCTTGAGGTAGTAGGCGTAGGTGAACGGGAAGACGCGGCGGCCGCCGTTGCGGTGGTAGAACATGTAGGCGGTGGTAAAGCCGGCGCCTTCCCGTAACCTGACGAGCTCCCGGTTGTAATGTCCCATGCCGGAAATTTTATCACGCGGTTCGGCGGGCGCGGCATGAACGCGCTTTTTGGGCGTTGCCGCAATCGCGTCAACTCAGCAACGACGGAATTAGGTCTTTTTTAGGGCCTCGAACGGGTGTAATCATCCATTGACGGAACCGGGTGTTGGGCCAATACTATGCGCGAGTCAGGAGAACCCCTCATGAAACCCCTCGCCTTCCTCATCCTTCTCTCCGCCGTCGCCCTGCCCGCCCTCGCTCAAACGACGGCTCCCACCGACGACCCCGTCGAAATCCGGAAGATGAGGGAATCCTTCAAGCCGGAGCGCCCGAAGATGGCCGTCCCCGCGGCGCCGCCGTCGGAAGCGACGCCGTCCGACGTCGCGTCTCCCGGAGAGGGCCTGCCGCTGCTCTTCCGCCGGCTC
>JAHFCD010000194.1 GCA_023249695.1 Elusimicrobiota bacterium | reverse complement strand
TGCACACCTTGGCCCAGCTCTATCTGGAGCTCGACGACCGGGAGCTCTCCAAACACCTCGTGCACCTCCAGATCTACGGCCACAACGAGGTCATCGCCGACCGCCTCGAGAACGCCTCGGTCTGGGCCGGCCCGTTCGCGGGCGCCGTCCAGCGCCATTTCGCCCCGCGCCTGCTCGCGATTCAAGGCTACCTGCACTCGGAGGAGGGCGCGCCGGTCACGATCTCGGCCGCCGGCCGCGGCGAGGACTGCCGGCTGACCGTACGCGCCGGCGACCGCGCGGCGACGACCGCGGCCGTCAAGCGCGTCGCGGCCAAGATCGCGCGTCATTCCGCGGAGCTCGGCTTCAGGCCCCTCTCGTTCATGCTCAAGACCGGCCTCCCCGGCGAGGGCAACCACGCCGGCGGCTCGTTCCCGATGAAAAAGACGCCGGGGCCGTGGCAGACGGACGCCCGCGGACGCCTCCATGGCCACGAACGAGTGCTCCTCGTGGACTCCTCGACCTTGCCTTCGATTCCCGCCGCGACCTTCACGTACGCGGTGATGGCCAACGCGAGCCGCATCGCCTCCGAAGCCGCCGCGCTCTAGGCGCGCGGCCCGACGGGAAAGCGCCGAAATTGGTACAATCGCGCTCATGTCCCCCGTCGAGGCCATGCCCGATACGCCGGTGATGCGGCAGTACCAGGAAATCAAGTCCCGCCATCCTCAAAGCATCCTCTTTTTCCGGCTCGGCGACTTCTACGAGATGTTCGGCCTCGACGCGCAGGAGGCCGCCGCGATCCTGGGCCTCGTCCTGACCCAGCGCCAGGGCTTTCCCATGTGCGGCGTGCCCTTTCACAACGCGCAGAACTACGTCGCCCGCCTTCTGCGCGCCGGCCGCAAGGTCGCGATCGCCGAGCAGCTCGAGGCGCCGTCGAAGGACAAGAAGCTCGTCGCGCGCGACGTCGTGCGCGTCGTGACCCCGGGCACGATCGTCGAGGACGAGCTCCTCGATCCCGCGGCGACCAACTTCCTGATCGCCATCGAGCACGACATCGTCGGCTGGGGCGCGGCCTGCCTCGACGTGTCCACGGGCGAGTCGTGGGCGACGCAGACGCTCAACGACCGCGACCACCGCAAGCTCTACGACCTGCTCTCACGCGTGCGCCCCGCCGAGGTGATCGCCTCCGGCGACGCGGCCTCCGCGCTGTGGCTGCGCTCGGTCCTGCCGCCCAAGGCCTGCCTGACCGTGCGCGAGGCCAAGGATTCGCCGAAGGCGAATCAACCGCCTTCGTGGGCCGCGGGATCGATCTGGCGCAACCACCACCTCGCGCTGAACGCCGCGCTCGCGGCGCGGCAGTACGTCGACGAGGCGAAATTCCGCCTGCGCGAGCTGCCCGAGCCCGCCTACCGCGAGGCCGGCGCCGTCATGCAGCTCGACGAGACCGCGATCCGCACGCTCGAGCTGGTCGAGGCCGCGAGCGGCGAGAAGCGCCACACGCTCTGGGGCCTGCTCGACCAGTGCCGCACGCCGATGGGCAGCCGCAAGCTCAAGACCTGGCTGCTGCACCCGTCCACCGACCTGCGGGAGATCGAGCACCGCCAGAATTGCGTCGAGGACCTGCTCGACAAGCCCGAGGCCCGCCAGTCGCTGGGCAAGATTCTTCAAGAGGTCGCCGACCTCCCCCGCGTGACGAGCCGCATGGCCACGCGCGCCGCCAGCCCCCGCGATCTCGGCGCGCTGCGCCGCTCGCTCGCTCGCCTGCCGCAGCTCGAGACCTGGCTCGCCGAGACCGCCTTCTCGTCCGGCCTCGCCAACCTCGCCGGCGACCTGCGCGAGACGGCGAAATCGCTCGAGGCCCTCGGCGCGCGGCTTGTCGCCGCGCTCGTGGATGAGCCCCCCCTGAAGCTGTCCGACGGAGGCCTGTTCCGCGCCGGGTTCCACCAGGAGCTCGACGAGCTCCGGCGCCTGAAGACCGATTCGGATCAGGTCTTGGCCGAGCTCGAGGAGCGCGAGCGCAAGGCGACCGGCATCTCCAGCCTCAAGGCCGGCTACAACTCGGTGTTCGGCTACTACATCGAGATCAGCAAGGGCCAAAGCGCGAAGTCCCCGGCCTCCTACACGCGCAAGCAGACCTTGACCAACGCCGAGCGCTACATCACCCCCGAGCTCAAGGAGCTCGAAACGAGGATTCTTTCGGCGGAAGAGAAGATGCTGCGCCTCGAGGCGACCTTGTTCGGCGACTTGCGCGACGAGGCGATCGGCTACCACGCGCCGCTGCTGCGCCTGTCCGAGCTCCTGAGCGAGCTCGACGGCTTCCAGTCGCTCGCCTCGGTCGCCGCGATGCACGACTTCGTCAAGCCGAAGGTCGACTTCTCCCACGACCTCGACATCGTCGACGGCCGCCATCCCGTCCTGGCCGCGCTCCTCCCATCGGGAACCTTCGTCGCGAACTCGCTCACGCTCAACGCGCGCGACCCGCAGATCCTGATCTTGACCGGCCCGAACATGGCCGGCAAGTCCACCTACCTGCGCCAGAACGCGCTGATCGCCCTGCTCGCCCAGATCGGATCCTTCGTGCCCGCGAAGTCCGCGCGCGTCGGCATCGTCGATAAGATCTTGACCCGCATCGGCGCGCAGGACGCCCTGGCCCAAGGCGATTCCACCTTCATGGTGGAGATGAAGGAAACCTCCCACATCCTGCGTTCCGCGACGCCGCGCTCACTCGTGGTGCTGGACGAGGTCGGCCGCGGCACGTCGACGTTTGACGGCATCTCGATCGCGTGGGCCGTGCTCGAGCACCTGCACTCGTCGTACGAGCCGAAGAACGCCGAGGGCGCGCCGCGGGGGCCGCGGACCTTGTTCGCCACCCACTATTTCGAATTGACCGAGCTGGCCCAATCCCTTCCCGGCGTCGTCAACGGCAATGTCGAGGTCAAGGAGTGGTCCAGCGCCGAAGGCCGCACCGAGGTGGTCTTCCTGCACAAGATCGGCGCGGGCCCGGCCGACCGCTCCTACGGCATCCACGTCGCGGCGCTGGCCGGCCTGCCGGCGCAGCTGATCTCGCGGGCGCAGAAAATCCTTTCCGGGCTGGAGAACGAGTCGGGGGCCGGCCGCCTCAACACCCGCGTCGTCCGCGAGGACACGGACGCGCCTCCCGAGCTTCCGCTCTTCGAAGAAAACCCCATTCTGCGCACGCTCAAGCTCATCAACCCCGAGACCATGACGCCGATCGAGGCGCTGCAAGCCTTGAACGCGCTGAAGAAACTACTCTAATGCCCATCATCCAGAAATTGACGGAAGACGTTTTTTCGAGGATCGCCGCGGGCGAAGTCGTGGAACGGCCGGCCTCCCTGCTCAAGGAGCTGATCGAGAACTCCCTGGACGCCGGAGCGACGCGCATCGACATCGACGTCACCGGGGCGGGGAAGGACACGCTGCGGATCTCCGACGACGGCTGCGGCATGGACGCGGACGACGTGAGGCTTTGCCTCGAACGCCATGCGACGAGCAAGCTCGCCGCGTTCGAGGATCTGGATCGCCTCCACACGTTCGGCTTCCGGGGCGAGGCGCTGTACGCGATCGCCGCCGTCTCCAAGGTCACGATCACGAGCGCCCAGAAAGACGCCAAGACGGGCTGGCGCGTGACGAGCGAGGGCGGCAAGGTCACCAACGGCCCGGCGCCCGTGGTGCCCGGGACGACCGTCTTCGTCAAGGACCTCTTTTACAACACTCCCGCGCGCCTCGAATTCCTCAAGTCCGACGGCTCCGAGCGTTCGCGCCTGGCCGCGGTGATCGAGGAAGCCGCGCTGGCCAACCCGGGAGTGCGCTTCACCTATAAATCGGAAGGCCGCCAGGTCCTGCGCTTCGAGCCCGAGGACTCGGGTGACTTCTTCCAGGATTTCGACATGCGCGCCGCGGCCGTGCTCGGAGACGATCTCGCGGGCGGGCTGCTGCCCATCGACGTCGAGCGCCCCGGCGTGCGCGTGCGCATGCTCGTCTCGCCGTACGACAAGATGCCGTCCTCGCGCAGCTTCCAGTACTTCTTCGTCAACAAGCGCCCGGTGTCATCCAAGATCCTGCAGACCGCGCTGTACAAAGCGTACGGCGAGCACCGCCCCGCCGGCAAGCAGCCCGTGTGCGTCGCCCTGCTCGAGCTCAACCCCGACGCGTTCGACGCGAACGTCCACCCCGGCAAGCGCGAGGTGCGCTTCAAGAAGGACGGCGAGATGTTCGAGATCGTCAGCGGCCTGGTGGCCTCCGCGCTGGCCAAGGCCAAGGCCGCCGCGCCGATCACGATCGAGCCGGAGCCCGCGGCCGTCGCGGCCGACGCGCCTCAATCGCGCCCCTCCGTCGTCGCCGACGGTCCCGGGCCGGACTCGTTTTATCTCGGCGGACGCGGCTCGATTCCCGACGACTTCAAGCAGCTCAAGCTCAGCTCCGCCGTCGCGATGGGCGCGCCCGAAGGCGCCCCGGCCTGGTACACGCCTCCCTTCCGCTATTTGGGCCAGATCGAGCGCAGCTTCATGCTGTTCGAGGCGTCCGGCGGCCTCTTCGTCCTCGACCAACACGCGGCCGCCGAACGCGTCCTTTATGAAAAATTGCTCGGGGAGATCGAGACGGGCGGCGCGAAGTCGCAGAAGCTGATGCTGCCGGTCCCGATCGACCTGCCCGCCTCCGCCGTGCGCGCGGTGCTCGACAAGGCGGACCGGCTTCACAAGATCGGCTTCGAGGTCGTGCCGTTCGGCAAGAACGGTCTCCATGTCACGGCCGTGCCGGCGCTCTTTTATCAAGCCGACGAGATCAAGAAGCTGGTTCATCGCATCATCGACAGCCTGTCCGATCCGGTGACCGAAGCCGGGACCCTGCGGCATGACGCGATCGCGACGATCGCCTGCAAGGCCGCCGTGAAATCGCACGACCGCCTGGGCGAGGAGGAGGCGTACAAGCTCCTCGACGCGCTCCGGGACTGCAAGGACGGCTCGGCCTGCCCGCACGGACGCCGCGCGATGCTGGCCCTCAATCGCGACGAGCTCGCCCGGCGGTTTCAGCGGCCCGGGGCCGTCCCGCTCCAGTGATCGCCAAGCCGGCGCACGCCCACGTCCATACGCGCGGCCACGCCCGACGGCTGTTCGAAGGCTTCTTCGCCTTCGTCGTCTGCGTCACCCTCTACGGCCTCGTGATGACCGGCTCGGTCTGGTTCCCGCTTTTTCTCGGCGGCGCGAAGATCAAGCCGCTCGTCGCGTTCGTGCTGATGCCGATGGACGTGCTGATGCTCGGCTGGAACCAGCCCGCGTACATCCTGATCTTCCATCTCGTCACGACCGCGGCGGCGTTCGCGCTGTCGAAGGCCGGCACCGACAAGCAGTTCCAGCTGATGGCGATCGCGTTCGCGACCTGCGCGCTCGTCAGCGCGGTCCACGACGCGATCAAGGCGTACCGCGTCCTGCATCACCCGCACCCCGCGAAATAACGATGATGCCCGGCCTTTCCGACATCTACGACCGGGCGTTCTTCGCGGAGTGGGGGCCGGGGCACGAGAAGTATGTCCGGTCGGCCGAGAT
>JAHFCD010000193.1 GCA_023249695.1 Elusimicrobiota bacterium | reverse complement strand
CTCGAGCCTCGCCAGGTAGGGGTGGGGAGATTCCCGGAGGGAGCGGGCGCGCGGTCGCCCGGCCCGTAGGGATTCTCCCCACCCGCGCCGCGATGAGGCGCGCGAAGAATTTCCAGGCGCTTGCGTGAGACCCCGGCGTCTGGTATAACGAAGGCTTGTGATCTACGGGGTCATCTCCGACGTCCACTCGAACTACGAGGCGCTGAGCGCGGTGCTCGACTACCTCGAGGATCTCGGGGTCGACGGCTGGATCTGCTGCGGCGATCTCGTCGGCTACGGACCGGATCCCGACGCCTGCCTCGACCGCATACGGGCCCTCAAGAACCTCTCGATCATCTGCGGCAACCACGATCTGGCGGTGCTCGACCGCCTGGATCTCGAATGGTTCAACCAGTACGCGCGGGCGGCCGTCGTGTGGACGCGGTCGCACCTGTCCGACGCGAACCGCGCCTTCCTCGAGGGCCTGACGGCCCGCCTCAACACCCCGGATTTCACCTTGGCCCACGGCACCCCGAGAAACCCGGCCGAGGAGTACCTGATGAGCCCCCTGCAGTTCCGCGACAACGTGCCGCTCGTCGACAAGTGGCCGCTGTTCGTCGGGCACAGCCACATGCCGCTGCTGTTCAGGTACTCGGAAGCGGACGCGGACAAGATCGAATCGCGCTTCCTGGACGACAAGGAGGAGGGCCTGCCGCGGATCTACGGCGGCGTGATGGCTCCCGTCGCCCTCAATCCGGGGTCGGTCGGCCAGCCGCGCGACCAGGACAACCGCGCGTCGTGCGGCCTTTACGACTCGGAGAAGGGGACCTTCCGGGTTTTCCGCGTGCCGTACGACATCGGCGCGGTTCAGGAGAAAATCCGGGCCGCGGGCCTTCCCGAGTATCTCGCGCTGCGCCTCGCCTACGGCCAGTAGCGTGACTCGCGCGGCGCTCGGCTTCATCCTCGTCTTCGGTTTCGGGCTGCGATGGCGCGCGGCCGATCACCCTTACATCAGCCAGTGGGACGAGGCCTATCACGCGCTCGTCGCGAAGAACCTGACGGCGCATCCCCTCGCGCCGACCTTGTACGAGGAGCAGGCCCTGCCGGCCGACGAGCGCGAATGGACCAGGGCCGGCGTCTGGCTGCACAAGCCGCCGCTGCCGCTGTGGCTGATGGCCGCCGGCATCGCGGCCTTCGGGGAAAACGAGCTCTCCTTCCGGCTGCCCGCGGTCATCCTCGATACGGCCGCGATTCTCCTGATTTATCTCCTGGCCCTCGAATTGTTCGGGCGCGCGGCGCGCGGGGCGGGGCTGTTCGCCGCCGCGTCGTACGCCGTGAACCCGTTGATGATCCGTTTGGTGTCGGGGCGCATCCCCGACGACTCGCCGCACGTGGTGAACGTTTTCTTCATCACGACCACCGTCCTGCTGTTCGCCGTTTCGGCCCGCAGGAACAGCCGCGCTTACGCGGCCGCCGCCGGGCTGTCGCTCGGCCTGGGGACGCTGTGCATGTCCGCGGTCGCGCTGCTCGGCCTCGCCGCGCCCCTGCCGCTGCTCCTCTCGGCGCGGGGCGTCCGCGGCACGCTCCGCCTCCTCGCCGCGGCCGCCGCGACCTTCCTCGCGGCGGCGCTGCCTTGGCCGCTGTACTGCCTGAGCCGCTGGCCGGAGGCGTGGCGCCACGAATCCGGGCTGCACGTCCGGCATCTCCTGTCGGCGCTCGACGGCCACGCGCACGCGTGGTGGTGGTACGTGAAAATACTCCCGGTGCAGTACGGCGGGAGCGCGGGGCTCGTCTGGGCGGGCTTCGGCGCCGCGCTCGTGTACGCGGCGCGCGCGGCGGGGCGCCGCAAGGACGCGGGCCTCGCGTCGGCCCTGACGTGGACGCTCGTTCCGTACGTCTTCTTCTCGGCGATCGCGACCAAGCTGTACGCCTACACCGCCGTCGCGGCGCCCGCCCTGTGCCTGCTCGCGGGCTATGCCGTGGCCGCGCTGTGGGCGTCGCGCGGGGGGCCGCGCCGCGCGGCCGTCCTGGCGGCCTTGCTGGCCGCGGCCGTCCAGACGGGCCTCACGGCCGTGGAACGCCTGCGCGCGGATTATTCGATCTGCCCGTGGAGCGAGACCTACGATTATCCGGCGTTTCGCCGAGTCATGCTCAAGCTGCGCGCGGTGCCCGGCCCCAAGGTGCTCCTCAACGTCGGCGATTCGAAGACGCCCCAGGCGATGTACTATTCGGGCGCGCCGGCGTACTCCGAGGCGCCGTCTCCGGCCCTGGTTCGCGGCCTTCTCGGCCGCGGCTACCGCGTCTTCGTCCTCGTCGAGGAGGAGAAGCGGGGGACGGACGTGCCCGCGGCGGTGAAAACGGCGGAGTTCGACCGGAAATTGTTCTTCATTCCGGTGCCGTCGCCTCTCGCGCGCGACTCGAAACACCCATACGAAGCCTGATTTGCGGTGGGTCTTTTTTTAACTCATGCGGCGCCTGTTTGCGCTTGCAATCACATAGACCATGTTTTAGAATCCCGCACCGGTTGCCGAGGCGAGGCCAAGGTTTTAATGCCTGACACCCGGAAAGACGTTGGAGGATTCATGACCCACGCGAAAACTCTCGTTGTTCTGGCTCTGGCGCTCGCGGCCGCGCCGTCTCGCGCGTTCGCCGGCTCCGAGGCGCTGGCGCTCGGCGCGGATAAGGCCTTCATGAACGCGGCTTTTGCCTCGCCCCTGCCGATGTCCGCCGCCGGGAAGTGGACCGTGCAGGCGCCGATGGCGCAGCTGCTCCCCTCGATGAGCTGGTTCAGCCTCTCGGTGCTCGCCCAGCTCGGTTCCGAAGCGCTGCCGGGCGCGGCCGCTCAGACCGGCGACATCGATCTGGCGACTCTCCTTAATAAGCAGCTGAAAAGCCCGCTCAAGTACAGCCTCGGCGGGAAGGACGTCTGGATCAGCGGCGCCTTCGACCGTCAGCAGAACGCGTACGTGTCCATTCTGGTCGACGGCGCGGAGGCCCGGTTCTTCAACGTGAAGGGCCTGCTCGACAAGGAGGAGGAGGTCGTCAGCGGGACGGCCAAGTATAAGCTTTACCTCAATCCGAACGTCATCAACCAAATGAAGAGCGAGATCATCCTCGAGAACGCGGCCAACGAGGACGACAAGGTCCGCGTCACCCTCAAGAAGATGCTCGAGGGCGTGGGCTCGTCGGGGGCGGCGGTCACCGTCTCGGGGCAGAACTACAAGGTGTTCTACACCGACGATATCAAGGCCGGTCGGGCGGACAAGACGGCCAAATCCTTCACCTTCATCCTCACCGAGGCGAACGGCGAGATCCACGTTTTCCTGATCCCGGCGGAGCTCGTGCCCGCCGACAAGATCGCGGTGTTCAAGATGTTCTCGAACGTCCGCGTCGGCCTCGTCCAGAAGGACGGAAAGCTCAAGGTTTACGAGAACCCCTGACGCCGGAGGGGGCGAGAGGCGGCGGATCCGCGAGGATCCGCCGCCTTTTTTTTCGCCCGAAAGTGCCAGGCTTTTAGTCATTAACGCAATTTCCATCGAGTGGGCCCTTTGTCGCCGGGGGGGTGGGACCTCGGGCCCATGTCGAGGGTGGGGGTGACTGCTACCATCCATTTAAGAGGTTCCCATGAAGAAAAACGCTTCTCCCAACGGCCGTAAGCACGGAATGCGCGCGAAGGTCTCGAGCGAAAATCGCCTAAAAACGATCCTCACGTTCGAGCCGGGCTCGCAGGCTTACCACTGGACCACCGACCGCGGCCGTTCGCGGCCCGTCATCAAGCATTGAGACTCGGCCCAGCCGCCGTCGCGGCTGTATTCTTGACGTTCTCGGCGGGGACCGCGCGCGCCAACCCCAGCCTGTCCGAGGACTTCCGCAGCATGACGCAATGGCTCAGTCATGAAATGGCCAACGGCTTGGCGTTCAACGCCGGTTCCACCTTCGATCCTCCAAGAGAAGTGAAGGGCTGGGCGCTGCAGCCGGACCTGTCCCTCGGCATGGGCCATATTCCGTTCAACAAGACTGAATTTCCGGCTTTGACGGTCCCGGCTCTGAGCGAACAAGGCGGCGCCAATATATTCCCGAACTCCGTCAACTTCCCGAACCTGGCCCTGCATTTGCGCATGGGCCTGCCGTGGCGCGGGGACGCGTATTTCCGTTTCGCCGATGCGACGACCCCTCCCGGGTATAAAATTTCACCGACCATGACCGCCCAAGTCCAGACGAACTCCTTCGGCTTCGGCCTGCGCCAGCACTTCGACCTGTGGCAGGAGGAGCTGCCGAAGGTCACGCTCGGCGCCCACTACAACCACGTCCGCGGCCGCACGCGCCTGAAAGGGCTGTTCAACGTGAACGTGGACAGCAATTTCAAGGCGGACAGCGAGCTCAACGGCGAGATCGACTGGAACTTGAACAGCTTCGCGCTGACCGCGGTCGCGCATAAGAGCTACGACGCCTGGACCCCCTTCTTCGGCTTCGGATATAACTACGCCACCGGCTCGGTGCGTTCCAAGCTCGAGCTGAAGTCCCGCACCTTCCTGATCGCCGACGTGCTCGGCGAAAGCAGCTCCCATCCCGAGCAAAGCCAGGGGCGCTGGATCGCCGGCGTGCAGTACGCGCGCCCCAAGTGGAGCGCGTTCTTCAACGCGGAGATCAAGGCCTTGGGCCAGCTTCAGTACCGCAGCTGGATCGCCCAGATCGGCGTGGCCTTGCCCTACGAGATCGGCCGCGGCTACAAGATCATCTACAAGAAGCGGATTCCCGGCGTCGACGACGCGAAAAAAACGTCCGAGCCGAAGCCCGTGATGGACGACTCCAAGGCCGCGCCGGCCCCTAAGGTCCGCCGCCCCCTCGAGCCGAAGAAGCCCGAGCAGGCGCACCCCGACATGATCTTTTTGCAGTGATGAACAATCATCCGCTCTCCGACGTCATCGGCAAGTTCTCCCCGGCGCCTCCGGCGTTGAAGGTCTGGGGCCGGACTTCCCGTCGTTGTGTTTCCGTCGCGTTGAGTGCGGCGCTGCTCCTGACCTCGTGGGGCCCCGGCGTTTCGTCCGTATTCGCCCAGCAGGTCTCGGGCAGGGTCTCCGTGGTTCCCGTGGTCCCCCAATTGGGGCTGGTCCCCACGGGTCTCGGCGCCGGGTTGGGCTCTCCCTCCGTTTTGCCGTCGATGTCTTCGCCGTTGTCTTCTCCGTCGTTGGCGTTGACTCCCGCCCTCGCGGCGCCGGCCCTCCACGCGGCCAGCCTTGTCGCGGCGCCGGCCGCCGCCGTCCCGGCGGCCGCCCGCGTCGGCGCCGTCGCCGTCAAGCCCTTCGCCGCCGCGGCGAAGTCGTCGCTCCCCGCCGCCGTCGTCCCGTCCGCCCTCGAGGCCGTCAAAACCTCGGCTCCCGGCGAGTCCTTCGGCCGCGCCGCCGCCGAGGACTTCTCCGCGCGCCTCACCGGCGAGGATCTCGCCTCGGGCCGCGGAGACATCTCCGACCGGACGGCGCCCGTCTCCGTTTCCCCGGCTCGGCGGATTTATCTGTCGGCGCCCTCGCGCGAAAACGGCGCCCCGGTCATCGCCGAACCCGCTCCGCCGACGAAGCC
>JAHFCD010000192.1 GCA_023249695.1 Elusimicrobiota bacterium | reverse complement strand
GGGAGCACTGCACGCGCCCCTCGCGGCAATGGCTCAGCTCAAAACCCAATCACAGACACCCGCTCCGCCCCAGCTCAAGGGTCCGACCGCGCCCGCCGATCTCTGGAAGAAAATCCTCGATTCCGCCCGCAAAGGGACGTTCGCCGTGGAGCCCAACGGGATCATCCGGCGCAAGCGCGATGCGCAAATCGACCACTCGGCGACGAGCGCGACGCAGCACCACGTCACCGTCTTCTCCACGGTCCGGCCCGACGGGCATGAAGGAGTCGGGGGCGCGCTGTTCGTCGTCAGCGAATTCAACATGGACGCGGCGGGCGTGATGCGCATCGACCACTGGGTGTTCGGAACCGATCGCTCCGGGCAGCTCCTCGACGCCGACCACCACGTGGACATCGACGGCAAGAACCGCGTGACCTCGCATTTGGGCCTCGGCGATCCCCAGACCAAGACGCGCTTCGACGAGATGGTCAAGTTCTGGACCGCCCGTTAATCCGATAGGCCTTTAGCCCGAAAAACAGGCGGGTCCTACGCCGCGCCCCCTCTAGGCCTTCCGATACTGACCCGCGCCTCAGGAACAGCCTATGATGAGGGCATGATCACCCCATCGCTTCGTCGCGCCGGCCTCCTCCTCGTCGTCGCCTCCACCCTCTCCCTTCGGGCCTCCGCCCAGAGCGACGCCGCGTTCGCCTCAGCGCTCGGCCAGGGCGCTCCCTCCTTCGCGACGCTCTCCCAGTTCAAGCTCAAGCCCCAAAAACCCGCCGCGCCCCAGGCGCCGGCCGCCGACGATGCCGTCTGGCAGAAAGTGCTCGCGGCCGTGAAGGCCGACGGGAAGTACACGCCCGAGGCCGGCATGAAGCCGGGCAGCTTTTCGATCAAGGACTCGACGGGCGACCCGAAGGGGGAGCACACGACGAGCGCGATCACGGTCATGGGCCTGCTCAACGACGAGGGCAAGTTCGAGCCGATGGGCGTCATGCTCGTTTTCGAAGCCGCCGTGCGCGATCCAAAGGACGGGAACCTGCGCGTCGAGCAATGGATGTTCGCGGCCGACGTCTACGGGTCGGTCGAGAACGCCGGCCACGGCACGGCCGTCGTGGCGCCGGACGGCAAGCCCCTCTCGACGACGCCCGACAAGCTGAACCCCTCCGATCCCAAGATTCAGGCGCAGTACGACGCGATGCTCAAGCATTGGGCCGAGCGGAAGCCTTCAGGAGCATGACCATGAAGAACATTCTTTCGCCGCTCGCCCTCGCTCTCGCCCTCGTCGTGCCCGCCTCCGCGGGCTCGTCCGACTCCGATTTCGCGGCCTCGCTGGGAACCATCGGCGAGCACCTGATCGGCCGAGCGAAGGCCCACAACGGCGGCTACAAGCTGATGACCCAGGAGACGGGCCCCAACGACCCCATCCTGCTGGCGCAGAAGCCCCTGCTCGACATGATCAAGAAGGTGGAGCCCTCGGTCGTCTTTCTCGTGATGACCGTCCCCAACGAGGAGAACGCGAAGAAGCCCGGCCACGGGATCTGCACCGGATTCTTCACCGACGCGATGAAGGAGCTCGGGCGGCCCAGCATCATCACCACGAACTCCCATTGCGTCGAGAAGATGGCCGTCGGCGCGGAGATCGAGGTCGGCCTCTACACCGGCAACGACAACCGGCCGAAGATGACGAAGGGCCGCGTGCTCGCCTACGGCAGCAGCGAGGCCGCCAAGGACATCGCCTTCATCGAGCTCCTCGACCCGACCCTCAACCGCCGCCCGCTGCCGCTGTGGTCCAAGCTCGACCGCGGCGAGCAGGTCATCGCGATCGGCAACCCGCTGGGCATGACCTTCTCCGTCTCGCGCGGCATCATCAGCGCGCTCGAGCGCGACCGCCTGAGCTCGTCGTTCGTGCTCGAGATGAACCAGTCCGACGTCGCCGTCAACCCCGGCAACTCCGGCGGCCCGCTGTTCAACATGTGGGGCAGCGTCATCGGCATCAACACGATGATCGCCTCCCAGTCCGGCGGCTTCGAGGGCATCAGCATGTCCGTGCCGTCCTCCTACATCACGCTCGCGATGAAGCAGTACAAGCGCACCGGGAACCTGAAGCCCGGGGCCATTCAGGTGGAGATCTCCCCTTCGACCGAGACGCTGAAGCTGACGGTGCGCAAGGTCGTCCCCGGCGGTCCCGCCGCGGCGGCGCAGATACAGGCCGACGACCAGCTGATCTCCGTCGACGGCGTCGACCTCGCCGGCGAGGACAACGAGGCCGCGATGAAGGCCTTCCTGACCCACGTGAAGTACCGCTCCCCGGGCGAGAAGATCGCGGTGACGGTCAAGCGCGGCGGCAAGGACGTCGTGCTGACGGTGACGCTCGGCGAGGCGAAGCCGCCGGAGCCGCCCCGACCCGAGTGGGCGCCGATCCCGAAGAAGGACAAGTCCGGGCCGACCAGCTTCTCGATCTAGCTCCGCGCTCTTGAGGTCGCCGGACGGCCCTCCCCTTGACCATCGTCAGAACAGGGGGCATACTCGGGAGGCATGGTCGCCCCTCTGCTGCTGATCGCGACGTTGGCGGTTTCCGCCTCCGCGCAGAAGATCCCGGACTGCATTCACGTGTCATCGACTTCGGCGCGCTACAAGGCCGACCTCGACGCGGTGCGCGACTGCCAGGATAAGGCGCGCCGGAAGCTGATCGACGAGGCGAAGGCCAAGGGTAAGCCGCTGTCGTACGAGCGGCTCGAGCGGATCGACGACGCGCAGCGGGCGCAGGTCCGGACCTTCCTGGCCAACAGCGGCACGATCATCGACGGCACCACGAAGAACACCCGCGGCCTCGGCGGGGTCACGGAAAAGGATCTCGGACGGGTGTCGGCCGAGGAGGGCGCGGAGCTCGGCGCGCTCGAGAAGCGTCTGCACGCGGCGGCCGGAGACGGCAAGGACGGGATCACGCCGGCGATGGGCCGCGACCTCATCGATTCGCTCACCAAGCAGCAGGGCTTCGTCAGCCCGGACATGAAGGACCTGCTCGACTCCGTCGTCCGCGACGGCGGCAAGCTCAGCGCCGAGACGATGAAAAAGCTCCAAAGCGCCGGGCGCTCGGCGAAGGGCGCGGGGCTCGACCTCAACATCGACAAGGGCACCGAGAAGAGCCTCCTCGAGCACGACTTCGACAAGGACAAGGAACAGGCGCCGGACGCGCACGCGGACCCCGGCAATCTGTAAAATAGACGGGTGAAGACCAAACCCGGCGTTCTCCCCCTCTTTCGTCACCTGACCTCCGTTCCCACCGCTCCCTTTCGCGAGGCCGCGGTGTCCCGCAAGGCCCTGGAGTGGATTGCCGAGAACCTCGGCGCGCGCGCCGCGGTGAAGAAGGTCCGCGGAGGCTACCTCGTCTCCTACCGGGGCGCGGGCAAGGGCCCGGCACTGTGCCTCGCGGCGCACCTCGACCATCCCGCGTTCGACCTGGTCACCTTCACCCAAGCCGGAGCGACGGCGCGCCTGCGCGGCGGCCTGCCGCCGCACCTGCTGGCCGGCGCGGCGGTCGAGGCCTTCGCCGCGACCCCGAAGGATAACCGCCCGCTCGCGCGCGGCGTGATTGGTCCACGGCCGATAAAAGATGGAATGCCGTGGACCATCTCCTGGACCGAGGCGCCGAAGGCCGGCGCGAAGCTCGACTTCGCCGTGCTGGCGCTGACCCCGTGCGAGGTCAAGGACGGCTGGCTCGCGTCGCGCTCGGTGGACGACCTGCTCGGCTGCGCGATCAGCCTCGAGGCGATGAGGCGCCTGTCGAAGGCGCGCGCGAAGGTGAACCTGACCGTCCTGCTCAACCGCGCCGAGGAGGTCGGCTTCGTCGGCGCGATTGACATGGCCCGCTCCGGCGCCCTGTCGCCTTTCGACTCCTACCTGTCGATCGAGTCCTCGCGCGAGCTGCCCGGCTCCAAGCCCGGCGGCGGCCCCACCGTCCGCGTCGGCGACCGGGTGTCGATCTTCGACGGCGACCTGACGGCCTTGCTCGACGAAGCGGCCGAGGCTCTGCGCAAGCGCGGGACCAAGGTCCAGCGCCTGCGCCTGACCGGCGGCGCCTGCGAAGCGACCGCCTACCTCGCCTTCGGGTTCGAGGCCGGCGGCGTGGCCGTGCCCCTCGTCAACTACCACAACGGCTGGGGCGCCGACGCGGTCGCGCCGGAGAAGGTGCGGCTCTCCGACGTCGAGGGCGGCGTGAAGCTCCTCGTTGAAGCCGCGAAGCGGTTCGGCGCCAAGGTTCTGCGCGGCGGCCTGCGCGCGCGCCTCGAGCAGCGCCACGACGCCGAGAAAAGCTCGCTCTAGTTCTTCTTGACGGGCGCGACGCGCAGAAATTCCACCTGGCGCCGGCCCGGCACGAGCGCCAGGCCCGCGGCCGCGAGCGCCCGGCCGCAGTCGGCGTCGCTGCCCCGCTTCCACTCGAGGTCGAGGGCGAACTCCCCCGCGAGGCCGGTGTCGTCGAGGACCGGCTTGCTCGACGACATCCACAGCGCCTTCGCGAACCGGGGCATCGTCGCCTTGCCCAGCAGACGCCCTCCGCCGGACGCCATGATCCCGGACTTGAGCGCGGGCTCGCCCGCCGCAGGGCGCGGCGCGCCCGGCGCGGTGGACACGGATAGAAGGTAGACGTCGGTTTCCTTGAGCTCCGGCTTGACGGTGATGCCGAACGTGCTCTGCACCGCCTGCTTCAGAAGCTCCCGCCCTTCCTCGAAGCGATCCGGAGGCGTCTTGAGGCGAACGCTGAAGTTCTCGACCGGAGGCTTCTCCACGATGAGCTGGTCCTCCTCGACGCCCCAGATCCAGGAAATGACGAGCGCAAACGGCATCGCGTTCGCCGTAAGGTCGTCGGAGCCCATGCTCATGGACGGCTTTCCCGAGGCCGCGGAGATCACGGCCTCGAATAAGGCCTTCCCGGCCTTCGGGCTCGAGGCCTCCTCCGCCGCGTTGAAGGCGAGGTTCTCGGCCTTGGCCTTGAACTTGCCGGCGATCGCGTCGCGCACGTCGCTTTCCTGGAGGCGGTCGGGGGCGATCCGTCCCAGCAAGGTCCCGTCCTTGCCGATCAGGTAGCCGTCCGGACGGCTGCGGTTCTTGTACGCCGTGAGCGAGGACTTCGCCTCGTCCACTCCGACCCAGGCCTTGAACTCGTGGGTCTTGAGGAACGCCGCGATCATGTCCGCGGGCTCGTCGGTGACGGCGAGGAACACGACCGGCTCGCCCTTGAGCGAGTCGATCAGGCGGTTCGTGCGCGGGACGCCGGCGACGCACGGCGCGCACCAGGTGGCCCAAAACTCCAGAAAGACGACCTTGCCCTTGAGGCTCGCGAGGCTCTTGACCTCGGAAACGGGGGCGTTGAAGACCTTGGCGATCTTGAACTCCGGGGCCTTGGCGGCGGCGGCGGCGGCGGGAGCGGCGAGAAGGGCTGCGAGGGCGAGGGTCATCATGGCCGGATTCTAGCGTAAAACCGTGACATCGCGACGATGGAACGCGCCGCGCCCCGGAGCTATCCTGATCTCAAGAGAGAGTCGAGGAGGAGGCCGTGGATAAAAAATTGGACGGCT
>JAHFCD010000191.1 GCA_023249695.1 Elusimicrobiota bacterium | reverse complement strand
AGCACTTCGCGGAGCTTCACGCCCATCGGGAATTCATACAGGCCCGGCTTCTCGACGGAGCCGGAGATCGAGAAGAGCACCGTCCCCCCCGACTTCGGGCCGCCGATCTTGGCGAACGCCTCGCCGCCCTCGTTGACGATGAACGGCAGCATGGACAAGGTCTCGACGTTGTTGACGACGGTCGGCTTGGCCATGAGGCCGGCGACGGTCGGGAAGGGCGGGGGCTGGCGCGGCCAGGCCTTCTTGCCTTCCATGGTCTCGAGCAAAGCGGTGTCGAGGCCCGAAATATACGCTCCGGCGCCGCGCATGAGCATGATCTTGCAGGAGAACTTGGAGCCGAGAATGTTCTCGCCGATGAAACCGGCCTTTTCGGCCTCGGCGATCGCCTTTTCCAGGATGTCGTACTGGTTCTGGTACTCGCCGCGGATGAAGATGAACGAATCCTTGCTCCCGATCACGTAGGACGCGATCAAAAGCCCCTCGAGAAGCTGATGCGGCGCGCGCGTCAGGAGAATGCGGTCCTTGTAGCAGCCGGGCTCGGACTCGTCGGCGTTGACGACGACGAAGCGCGGCCCGGGGACCTTGTCCTCGGGCGGAACCGTGCTCCACTTCATGCCGGTCGGGAAGCCCGCGCCGCCGAGGCCGCGCAGGTTCGATTTTTTGACCTCTTCCAAGAGCGCCGCGCGCTCCTGCCCCAGCGCCTTCTTCAAGGCTTCGTAGCCGCCGAGCTTGCGGTAGGTCTCGAGCTCGTGGAATCGGGGCTCGGAGTCGAAATGTTTGGTTAGGATTTTAGTCATGAAAAGTTATTCGCCGACTCTTCCCGGGAAGAGCTCATCGCTTCATGTCCTTGAGCTTTGAAATCGATTCTTCCGTCGCCCTGCCCACGAAACGGTCGTTGACCTGGAGCGCGGGGCCGTGCTCGCACGAGCCCAGGCACTCCATCGGCTCCCAAGAGAGCTTCCCGTCGGCGGTCGCGGTCTTCTTCGGCACGCCGAGGGTCTTCTCCAGGCACTTCTCCATCTTGTCGGAGCCCGCGAGGAAGCAGGTCAAGCCGTGGCAGATGCCGACGCGCTTCTCGCCCGTCTTCCAGCGCGTGTAGGTCGG
This sequence comes from Elusimicrobiota bacterium, assembly GCA_023249695.1. Lineage (GTDB taxonomy): Bacteria > Elusimicrobiota > Elusimicrobia > UBA1565 > UBA9628 > GWA2-66-18. The sequence continues at coordinate 4,463 of JAHFCD010000191.1, read as the reverse complement.
GAAGAAGGTGGCGACGCCCCAGACGTGGTTGAACGGCAGGCCGAAGATCTCGGCCACGCGCGCCGCGGCGGCGGGCTCGACTTGGCGGTGCCAGTCCTGGACGGAGCGCAGCGCCTCGATGAGGCCGAGGTTCGTGTACGGATACTTCTTCGTCCACGCGACGAGCGCCGCCTCCTGCTCGGGAGTGAAGGCGGCCTTGACGGCGGCGGCGGCGTTGGGCGTCATCGGTCGAGTTCCCCGGCGATCATGTTCACCGAGCCGAAGGTCGGTATGATGTCCGCGATTTGTCCGCCGATCAGAAGCTTTTTGAGCGCCGCCATCGGGAACAGGCACGGCGGGCGGCAGCGCACGCGGTAGGGGCCGTCGCCGCCGTCGCTGACGATGTGGAAGCCGAGCTCGCCGTTGCCGCCCTCGACGGCGAAGTAGGTCTCCGACGGCGGGATCTTCACGCCCCAGGACCACATGACGAGCTCGAAATGGTTCATCAGCCCTTCGATGCTGCCGTAGGTCGTCTCCTTGGCCGGAAGCGTGATCTTGCGGTCGAGGACGCGGGTGTTGGGCTGGTCGTCCTTGCTCATGCCCGCCAGGGTCTGGTCCACCTTCGCGGCGTACTTGGCCAGCAGCGCCGTGTCGCCGTGCTTGCCGGCGTCCTGGATCTCGTAGGCGTACTTGATCTCCTTCGGCTCGAGCGAATGCTTGCCCTCGGGGATCTGCGCGAGGCACTGCTCGACGAGCCGCAGCGACTGCTCGATCTCGGCCATGCGGCAGAGATACCGGTCGTAGTTGTCGCCGGTCGTGCCGACGGGGATCTCGAAGTCGAGCTTGCCGTACACGCCGTAGGGATGCGCGCGCCGAACGTCGTAGGCGACGCCGGTCGAGCGCAGGAACGGGCCCGTGATGCCGTAGGCGATCGCGTCGGCGGGCGACATGATCCCGGTGCCTTCCATGCGGTCCATGAAAATCCGGTTGCGCGTGAGCAGCTTGTCGCTCTCGGCCACGGCCGTGCGGATCTCCTTCGCGATCGCGGCGAACTTCTCGGCGAAGTCCGCCGGCAGATCGCCCTTCACGCCGCCGACGCGCGTGAACGCGGTCGTGATGCGGGCGCCGGTCAGGTTGTCGACGAGCTGATACAGGTATTCGCGGGCCTTGATCAGGTACAGGAAAACGGTGAAGGCCCCGAGCTCCATCGCGCCGGCGCCGACGCACGTCAGGTGGTCGGTGATGCGCGAGATCTCGCAGGCGATGACGCGGATGTACTGGCCGCGCTCGGGCACGTCGATCCCCGCCAGCCGCTCGACGGCCATCGCGTAGCCGACGTTGTTGATCAGCGGGGAGACGTAGTTCAGGCGGTCGGTCCACGGCACCACGTTGTTCCAGGTCTCGTTCTCGGCGTGCTTCTCGAAGGCGCGGTGGAGATAGCCGATCTCGGTGTCCACGTCCACGATCCGCTCGCCCTGGAGCTCGAGGACCAGGCGCACGACGCCGTGCATGGCCGGATGCGCCGGTCCCATGTTCAGCATGTACGTCTTCTGGCTGCGCTCGCTGGTGTCGCTCATCATTCGCCCGTGATCGTCGGCTTTAAAATATTGAAGGAGGGGCTGTCGGCCTTGTCCCCGCTTTTCGGCCCGATCAGCGGCTGGCGCTTGGCGATCGGGTAATCCTTGCGCAAGGCGTGTCCCGCAAACTCCTCGTACATGAGCAGGCGCTTGATCCCGGGGCGGTCGGCGAACTTGACGCCGAACATGTCCCAGCTCTCGCGCTCGAGCCAGTCGGCGGCGGGCCAGATGTCCTTGACCGAGCGCAGGACGCGCAGCTCGTCGACGGCGCAATGCGCCTCCACGCGGCCCAGATCGTCGCCCGTCGCCGCGTCGAGGCGCATGAGGCGATAGATCACGTCGAAGCGGGGCGTCTTGCCTTGGGCCTGGTAGTCCACGCAGGTCATGTCGACGAGCATGTTGTAGCCTTCGGCCCGGAGCCGGGCGAGCGCCGCGTGATTCTCGGCGGCCGGGAGGTCGCGGCGTTCGCCGCGCAGGGGGCTGTCGCTCATCGGAACTGCCCCTTCGTCTTCTCGATCTTTTCCTGGAGCATCGTCAGGCCCTGGATCACGGTCTCCGGGCGAGGCGGGCAGCCCGGAATATAGAGATCCACCGGAATGATCGTGTCGATGCCCTGCACCGTCGAATAATTGTTGTAGAAGCCGCCCGTGCAGGTGCAGACGCCGAAGGCCACGACCCACTTGGGCTCGGCCATCTGGTCGTAGATGCGGCGCAGGACGGGCGCGATCTTGTGCGAGATCGTGCCGACCACCATGAGCACGTCGGCCTGGCGCGGCGAGAAGCGCGGGAAGCCGGCGCCGAAGCGGTCCATGTCGTAATGCGAGGCGGCCGTCGACATGTACTCCATGCCGCAGCACGCGGTCACGAACGGGTACTGAAAGATCGAGTACTTGCGCGCCCAGCCGAGGGCCGCGTCGAGCTGGGTCGTCATGACGCCCGCGGGCACCGTCTCTCCTCCGGCTGCCGCCGTATCCTCATAATTCAGCGGCATTCGAGAACCCCCTTGCGCCAGAAGTACGCCAGCATCAGCAGGACGAGGGCGATGAAGCCCGTGATCGCCATCATGCTCGTGAAGTCGAGGATGGGCCTGGCGAGCGCCCACGGCAGCAGGAAGGCGAGGTCCACGTCGAACACGACGAACAGCACCGCGTAGCGCCAATACGAGACGGTCATGCGCTCGTAGGCGGGCGCCAGCGGCGGCAGGCCGGTCTCGTACGGGAGGTCCGCGTCGCCCTTATGCTTCGGGCGCGGACCGAACAGGCGGCCGGCGTTGGCGAACAGGCCGGTGATGCCCAGTACGACCAGGAAGTTGACGGCCAGGGCGAACAGCGAGAGCTTGCTCATTTGATCAGCGTCCCCCCGAGCGACGACATCAGCCACGGCGCGGCGCCGAGCAGAAGGATGCCGACGGCGCACGCGATGACCAGGGACGCGCCGGAACGGGGCGCCGGCGCGGGACCCTGAGGGGCCTCGAACCACAGGTCGCGCGTCATGCCGAGGTAGTAGGACAGCGAGATCAAGGCGGAGAGCGCCCCGATCACGGCGGGCCAGAACATGCCGGCGTCCACGGCGCGCCAGAGCAGCAGGAGCTTCGCGATGAAGCCGCCCGTCGGCGGGATGCCGCCGAGGGAGAAGAGCAGGATCGTGAAGGCGGCGGCGGCGGCGGGCCTCGAGGCCCCGCGCCCCTTGAGCTGCGTCCGCGTCTCGAGGCCGGAGTGGCCGAGGAACGCGAACGTCCCGTTGCTCATGAACGCGTACGCGCCGAGGAAGAACAGGATGGCGGAGACGCCTTCGGCGGAGCGGCCGGCGGCCGCCCACGCGCCGACGCCGATGATCAGCAGGCCGGCGTTGGAGATCGAGGAGTAGGCGAGTAGGCGCTGCAGGCGCTCCTGGCGCAGCGCCATGATGGCGCCGGTGAGCGCCGTGGCCGCGCCGATCGCCGGCAGGTAGGCGGCGAACTTCGCCTCCGGCGCCAGCTCGCAGAGCCGCATCAGGAAGAGGACCGCCGCGGACTTCATCGCCGTGGACAGGAAGCCCGACACCTCGGGCGCGGCCGCCTCGTACACGTCGGGCAGCCACCAGTTCAGCGGGAACGCGCCGAGCTTGAAGAGCGCGGCGGCCGCCATCAGGACGGTCCCCGCCTGGCCGAGAGGGGACAGCGCCGTCGAGGCCGCGAGGCTGTGCGTATCGGCGTAATACATCGCGAGCCCGAGTATGAACAGCGCGCCGGCGACGCCGCCCGCGAAGAAATACTTGATCGCGGCTTCTAAGGCCAGGTCGCTCCGTCGCGACCTGGCGACCAGGAGATAGGCCGGCAGGGACATGAACTCGAGCGCGATGAACAGCATCGGCAGGTTCGCCGCCGCGGCGAGCAGGGACATGCCCAGTACGGACCCCAGGAACAGCGCGACGAGGACGTCGTCTTCGCCGTCGAGAGTCAGCGCGAAGGGCAAAGAGCCGAGCCCGATCAGGTACAGCCAGCCGATGCTCATCGCGTCGCAGCGGGTGATCGCCGAGGAGATGAGATCCTCCGGCGTCCAGATCGCGAACAGCATCGCGCCGGCGACCGCGGCCACGGCGAGCGCGCGCAGCGCGAGCGCGGGCGGCCGTCGCATCAGGCCGAGCGACAGCGTGCCGACCACGCTCGTCGCGAGGATCGCCTGGGAGCCCAGGGGCATCATCATCGCACGAGCCCCCGCAGCGCCGGCTCGAACCAGGCCAGCCACGGCTTGGGCGCCAGGCCGATCCAGAGCATGAGGCCGGAGAGCGTCCACAGCACGGCGCGTTCGCGCCGGTTCAGGTCCGTGACTTGGGCGCTGACCGAGCCGGGGCCGGCGGGCGCCCAGAACACCGCCTGAAAGGCCGGCAGCGCGTAAGCCGCGGCGAGGGTCACGCCGAGCACGCCGG
>JAHFCD010000190.1:5091-5573 GCA_023249695.1 Elusimicrobiota bacterium | reverse complement strand
CGAAGACGGATCCGGAGGCGTTCGCCAAGCGCCTGCTCGCCGACCGTTGGCGCGGGGATTTTTTCCGGGATCACGCCGACACCGAGGACATGAGCGTGGACGCCGCCGTCGTCGCGCTGTACCTCGGCTCTTATGGCCCGGACGTATTGGGAAAGGCGGCCGACCGCCTCGCGGCGGAGAAATTGGACGAGCCCTGGCCGATGCGCTGCGCCGCGGGCGAGTACGACCCGGCGACCGTTCCCTGGGTCACGCGCCTGGCGCCGGGCTATCACCGCGCGCATTGGCTGCACCTGGGGTCGATGTGGCTCAACGGCTTGAAAAAGCTCGGCCGGGACACGGCCAAGGGCCGGGCGGCGGTCGAGGCGCTCGTCAACCGTCACGGCCATATCCTCGAGGCGGTGAATGCCGACGGGACGCCCTACACGTCGTTCTTCATCTCGTGCGAGCGGGGCCTGTCCATGGCCGCCGGCCAGTACCTGGAA
>JAHFCD010000190.1:0-5081 GCA_023249695.1 Elusimicrobiota bacterium | reverse complement strand
TGTCTTGGATATTCGTCGGCGCCATCTTCACCTGCGCAGGGCTTGTCTTCTTTAACCGCTGAGGCGGATCAAAGCCGCGGCCGAGACGAAGGACCCACTCGGCTCCGGGACCTAGGGCCCTGGGAGGGTTCCGCCGGGCTGGGTACGCTTAAGGCATGAGACCAAAGAGCGCTGTTCTTCTCGCCCTGGCCGTCCTGATCCCGACCTTCGGTCAAGCTCAGACGCGCGTCGGCGTCGTCTCCGAGGCGGGTTTGGGCATCACCGCGGCCCCTGTTCCAGCTCTCAACGCTCCCGCTCCGCTGTTGTCGCCTGCGGCCCTGACCCCCGCCCTGCTGTCGGCGGCGGTTGCGGCGCCCGCGCCGCTGATCGTCGCTCCCGCACTGCTAGCGTCCCCGGCGCCGAAGGCGGCACAGGTCGTCATTGATTCGCCGAAGGCGAATCAGCACGCTCTCGCTCAGATCAAGCCCGCCGCCGCTCAGCCGGAAAAGACCGGCTCCGACGAGGCCCGCGCCGCCGGAACGGCTTTGTTCGACGGCGCCGCCAAGCTCTCCGCCCCCGCGATCGGGGACGGGCCCTCCGTGCCCGGCTCGGCGCCCGAGGACCGGCGCTCGAGCGGCCTCAGCCCGCCCACCAACGCCGAGATCTCGGCCGCCTACCGTCGCGCGCACCCCAAGTCCAAGGCGGTCGATACCTTCGGCGCCGACTTCGTCGCGGCGGCATCCGAGACGATCCAAAAATACACCTTCATGGGCGAGCATTTTCTCCAGCAGCTGAACCCGGACGGCGAGGGCGTGTTCGATTTCCGCGGACGCGCGATCTACCGGGCCGCCGCCGATCTCGTGGGCCTGCATGAGGCGCGCGACAGCGCGCCGGCGCGCGAGTTCCTTCAGCTGCTCGGACGCTGGCATGCGCACAAGGACTATGCGCAGGAGACGGTGATGTCCGCGCGGACCGCGATGATGAGGCGGCTCGGCCGCGGCCCCGCCGTGAACCTGCCGCCGAGCCCGATTCCCCGCGGCGAGTACTGGGACATGGCCGCCGGCATGAACGCCCAAGGCTTCATCCACCGGGAGATCGACGCGAGCACGCACTACTCGTTCTTCGACTACTCGCCATTCGTCGTCTCTTACCTGAGGACCGCCGCGGCGCTGGCCGGAGCGAAGAACGTGAGCGTCGTCGAGGGCGACATCAACAAGCTGACGCGGCCCGCCCAGCCGCTCGCGGTCCTGCGCACGAAGAACGCGGTGAACTACGTCCCCGGCTTCGAGCGCAAGCTCGAGGAGATGGCGGACTGGATCGCCCCCGGAGGGCAGCTGATCATCCAGAACGACCCGAACCCCGCCCAGCGCAGCACCATCATCAGCAAGCACGGGCCGCTGATCCGCCGCCTGATCGCCGCGGGCTGGGAGATCGAGTACGGCTTCTCCGGACGGCCGGGCAAGTTCTCGGAGTACGGCCTGGACACCTTGATCCTGACCCGCCCTCGCCTCGCGTGGGAGAAGACTCCCGTGGAAGCGGACGCCGCGTGGCGGGCCTACGCGGCCGCGGTGGCGAAGGCCGACGCGGAGTTCAACCCGTTCGGCTTCCTGTTCCGCTAGGTCAGGGCACGAAGTAGAAGGCGACGGCGAGGATCGCGTACAGCGCGAGCAGCATCGCGCCCTCGAGCCAGTGCGATTCGCCGTCGAGCGCGGTCAAGGTGAGCGCGCCGACGCTGAGGCCCAGGCCCGCCGTCTCGAGATGGGTGAACTCGAGGGACATCGGCGCCGGGCCGAACTTGAGGCTGGCGAGGACGAGCACGGGCGCCACGAACAACGCGATCTGCTTCGAGCTCTCGACGGCGATGTTGAAGGACAGGTCCATCTTGTCCTTGGAGGCCATCACGACCGCGGTCGCGTGCTCGGCCGCGTTGCCGACGACGGCGAGCACGATGACGCCGACGAAGGTCTCGGTCAGGCCCCAGCGGATCGAGGCGCCCGCCACGGCGTGCACTAAAAGCTCCGCCATCAGGGCCGTGCCCGCCGTGGCGGCCGCGAGAACGAGCCCGGCTTTCTTAATAGACCACGGATGCTCGGATTCGACGCCCGCCTCGTCGGTGTAGAGGTGCGCGTGGGTTCGGATCGAGAAGAAAAGGGACAGCGCGTAAAGCGCGAGCATCACGACCGAGATGCCGACCGACAGGCCGATGAGGCGCGGCTCGGCCGCGGGGCCGAGGGCGAGGTGGAACAGGTCGGGCATCGCGAGCGCGGCGATCGCGAGATACATCATCGACGCGCCGGCGAGCGCGGCGACCGGGTTGAACTTCTGCTTCGCGCGCTTCGCGCCGCCGACGACCATGGACAGGCCGAGGATCAGCAGGAGGTTCCCGATGATCGAGCCGGTGATCGAGGCCTTGACCATCTGCGTCTTGCCCGCGCGCAGCGCGGCGAAGGCGAGGATCAGCTCGGCGGCGTTGCCGAAGGAGGCGTTGAGCAGGGAGCCGAGGCCCGAGCCGACCTTGTGCGCGAGGGCCTCGGTCGCGTGGCCGACGTAATGCGCGAGGGGCACGACCGCGAGCGCGGAGAGCAGGAAGACGGCGGTGTCGGGCGCGTGGAGGAAATGCGCGGCGATCGCGCCGGGGCCGCAGACGATCAGGAGGCCGGCGAAGACCCGCTCGATCACCGCGTCCGGCGTTCCGCGAGGAGCACCGCGTTGAGCACGGCGCAGGCCGTGGTCACGGGCCCCACGCCGCCGGGCACGGGGGTCAGCGCGCGGGCGCGCGACGCGACGCCCGGCGCCGCGTCGCCGACAAGGCGTCCGCGGACGACGGTGACGCCCGCGTCGAGCACGACGGCGCCGCGCTTGATCCACGACGCCTTCACGAGCCCGGGAGCGCCCGCGGCCAACACGAGCAGGTCGGCCTCGCGGCACAGCGCGGCGAGGCCCTTCGTGCGGGAGTGGGCCGTGGTCACGGTCATGTCGAGCGTCGAGAGCAGGTGCGCGGCGGGGCGGCCCACGGTCGCCGAGCGGCCGACGACGACGGCGCGGCGTCCGGACAGCGGGACGCCGGCGGCGAGCGCCAGGCGCGCGAGGGCGAGCGCGGTGCAGGGCGCGACGAGGCCCGCGGCCTCCTTCCAGGTCTTGGCGAGAAAAAGCCGGCCGTAGGCCGTCGGGGTGATCCCTTCGGCGTCCTTGTCGGGCGGGATCGCCGCCGCCGCGTCGGCCGACGTGATGCCGCGCGGATAGGGCGTCTCGATGAGCAGGGCGTCGGCCGAGGCGTCCGCCGCGAGGTCGGCGAGCAGGCCGAGGGTCTTCGCGCGCGGGCCGGGAGAGAGGCGGTGGACGACGACGACGACGCCGGCCGCGGCGCAGGCTTTGATCTTGGCCTTCAGGTAGCTTTCGGCGGAGCCGTCCGCGGCGGCGACGATCGCCAGGCGCGGGGGACGGCCGCGGCGGCGCTCCACGGCCGCGGCGCGCCGCCGAGCCTCGGCGAGCAGGCGAAGCGACAGGCCCCGGCCGTCGAGGATCGCGGCGCTCATGGCTTGGCGAGCCTGCGCTCCAGGCGCGCGATCACGGCGGACAGGATTTCGAGGGTCGGGGCGGGCACGCCGCGGCGCTTGGCGGCGAGCAGCAGCGGTCCCAGGATCGCGCGGGCTTCGGTCCGGCGGCCGGCGGCGAGGTCCTGGAGCATCGAGTTGCGCTGGCGGGGGGCGTTGCGGCAGGACAGCATGAGCTTGTCGGCCATGTCGGGGTAGTCGAGCCGATGGCCGGACGCGGCGGCGGCGGCGATGGCCTCGCCGAGCGCGGCGAGCGCGACCTCGCGCAGGGCCGGGTCGGCCTCGAGACGGCCGCTCTCGACCGCGCAGGCCGCGCCGAGCGGATTAACCGCGGCGTTGAACGCGGCCTTGGTCCACAGCATGCCTTCCTCGGAGTCCTTGAGGTGGACGCGGAAGCCCGCGCTCGTCAGCAGAACGCGGGCGTCCTCGAGGGCGTTTTCGTTTCCGGGGCGGCGCGCGAGCAGGACGTCCTCGCCGCCGTTGAGCTTGAGCGAGCCGGGCTCGGAGCGGTCCGCGGCGAAGTAGCAGACGCCGATGACGGTGCGCTTCGGGCCGAAGGCGCGCCGGAACACCTTCTCATGGCCGATGCCGTTTTGCAGGGCGACGACGGCGGTGCCCGTGCCGATCAAGCGGCGGGCCGCCGTCGCGGCGCGCCGGGCGTCGCCGGACTTGACGCAGAAGAAGGCGGCGCGGGCGGGGGACTTCAGGGCGCGCGCGCTGGTCAGGCCGGCGATCTTCTCGGTGCGGCCGTCCGGCGAGGTCGCCGTGAAGCCGGAGCGGGCGAGCCGTCGCTCGGCGGCGCCGTCGCGGCCCAGGATCGCGACCGGAAGGCCCGCGCGGCGCAGCCCGGCGGTCAGGGAGAGGCCCACGGCGCCGGGACCGACGACCAGGATTGGTTCGCTCACGTCCGGATTATGGCAAAAAAAATGACCCCATAAAAAAATGACCCCCGGCGCTTGCGCGCCGGGGGTCTGCTTCGGCGGATCTTACGCGTTCACCATCTTCGCGCGGGAGATGTCGCCCTTCTTGTCAAGGAAGTACAGGAAACCGGCCTGCTTCTTGATGCCGGCCTTGGCGACCTTCTCGGTCTTGCCGCCCTTCTTGCCGCCGCGGGCCATCTTCGCGCGGGACACGTCGCCCTGCTTGTCGATGTAGTAAAGGAAACCCTGGACCCGCTCAACGCCGACCTTCTGAACCTTCTCAGCCATTTTCGTGACCTCCGTACAGATGCCGGGATCGATACCCCTGGATCCCTGGGGTGCAACGGGGAAAATCTAGCATAGTCTCCGACGGAGATGCAAGTTTTTCTCGACGGGGGCTCGACGAGAAAATGACAAGCCCCGTCGGAGGTTTCTCCGACGGGGCTGTCGACGGGGAAACGGCTATTTTCCCGGCTTGTCGAAAAGGGCGATCTGCGTCTCCTGGGGCATGATCAGGCGTTCCTTCAGCCAGGCGTCGACGAGATTGCGGGAAAAGCGGTACTGGCGGCCGATGCGCGAGGCGGGGATGCGCTTCTGGCGGATGAGGCCGTAGATCTTGGAGCGGCCC
>JAHFCD010000189.1 GCA_023249695.1 Elusimicrobiota bacterium | reverse complement strand
CGGGCGCCGGCGGCGTGCCCGCCGGGCGAATATCGGCTAAGCGCAGGTGGCCGACCACCTCCTCCAGGGAGGTTTCTCCTTGGCTGAGGCGCGCGAGGGCGTCGGCGGAGAGAGGCCTCAGGGCGCCGCAATCGAGCGCGACGCCTCGCAGGGTTTCCTCGTCGGCGCCGCGGGCGATGGCATCCTTCACGGGCTTGGACACGTCGAGGAATTCGATGAGCAGGCAGCGGCCGGTCATGCCCGTCTCGCCGCACTCCGCGCAGCCTTTGGGACGGAAGTAGGTCTCGGGCAGCCCCGCGGTCCGCAACGACGCCAGGATGGCCGGGTCCGCCTCCTCCGAAGGCACGGCTTCGCGGCATTTCGGACAGAGCCGGCGGACGAGCCTCTGGGCGGTGATGGCCAGGAGCGCCGGGCCCAATTTAAAGCGTTCGATGCCCATGTCGGCCAGGCGCGCGATCGTCGAGATCGTGTCGTTGGTGTGCAAAGTGGAGAGGACGAAGTGCCCGGTCAGCGCCGCCTGGAAGGCGATGTCGGCGGTTTCCCGGTCGCGAATCTCGCCGATCATGATCACGTCGGGATCCTGGCGCAGGACGGAGCGCAGGACCGCCGCGAAGCTCAGGCCCTGCTTCTCCTGGACCTGGACCTGATTGATCCCGTCGAGCTTGTACTCGATGGGGTCCTCGACGGTGAGGACGTTCGTCGCGGTGGACTTGAGCCGGTTGAGCGCGGAGTACAAGGTCGTCGTCTTGCCCGAGCCCGTCGGGCCCGTGACCAGCAGCATTCCCTGGGAGGCGGAGAGGACCGCGTGAAACCGCCGCGAAACCGCGTCGGACAGACCGAGCGCCTCGAAGCTCACCTTCGCCGAGCGGGGATCGAGCATGCGGATCACGACCTTCTCGCCGAACTGGGCGGGCAAGGTGGAGACCCGCAGGCCCATCTCGACGCCGCCGACGCGGATCTTGGCCCGTCCATCCTGCGGCTTGCGGCGGTTGGAGATGTCGAGGTCCGCCATGATCTTGATCCGCGAGACCAGCGCCCCGACGGCCAGGTGGCGGGGCAAATTCATGATGTTGCGCAGGTCGCCGTCGATGCGGAAGCGCACCAGGCTGATGAGCTCCTCGTGCTCGATGTGGATGTCCGAGGCGCGCATGCTCGCCGCTTTCGAGAGGATGGCGTTGACGAGGCGTATGACCGGGGCGCGCAGGCCGCCGGACAGCAGCTCATCCTCCTCCTCGAACCGGGGGCCCTCGAGGATCTCCACCTCCTGGCCCTCGCCCACGCGGCTGAGCAGGTTGAAGATGACGGCGTCGGGATTGTAGAGCTCGGTGAGCAGCGCGTCCACGCGAGCGGGCAGGCAGTAGGACGCCTCCAGGACGCGTCCGGAGATCGCTTCGAGGTCGGCCAACGCGTCGAGGTCCAGGGGATTGACCATGGCGACCTGCAGAGAATCTCCGGACATCTTCACGGGCAGGGCGCGCGTGCGACGGCAGACGCGCTCCGGCACCAAGGACAGAGCCATCTTCTCCACGGCGCCCGCCTCGGGCTCGAGGTAGCCCACGGTCTTATGGAGCGCGGTGATCGCCCGGCCGAGGGCCTCACCGGTCGTCCGGCCCGAATCCACCAAGGCTTGCGCCAGGAACTCGGGCCCCTCGAGGCGCGCGGCGGCGACCGCGCCGGCGCCGACGACGGCCTCGGCGGCGGGGACGAGCCACTCGTCCTTGAAGCGATGCGCTGCCGTCCCGCGGCCTTCGCTCATGGAAAAACCACGCTGACCCGCTCGAGGTAGAGGCTGATCGCGTCGAGATGGGCGAGCGCGCCCGCGCCGTCGGCGGCCTTGGCGGCGGCCTCGAGGAGCCGGCTCTCGTCGCTCAGGGGCTGGAAGCCGTAGCTCGCGCCGGCGCCCGTGAGCTTGTGGCTCGCCGCGGCGATCGCCTGGTAGTCCCGGCGCTCGAGGGCCTTTCGCATCTCCGCCGCCTCGCTGCGGCAGTTGTCGAGAAACGGCGGGATCAGCTCGGCGAAATCGGGATCGGCCGTGACGAGGATTTTTCCCCCGGCCGCGGCGGGAGCGGGCTTGGCGCCGAGGTGCTTGTGGAGCGCCGCCAGCAGCTCTTCGCGTCCGAACGGCTTGTGGACGGCCGCGGTGAATCCCGCCTCGAGGCATTTGCGCAGATCCGAGGCCTCGGTGTTCGCCGTGAGCGCGAGGATCGGAACCGGCGCGCGCATTTCGCCGCGCTCCCACTCGCGCATGCGCGCGACCGCGGCCAGGCCGTCCATCACCGGCATCTGAATATCCATGATGACCGCGTCGTACGCCCCGGCGAGGAACATCTCCACCGCGGACTGGCCTTCCTCGGCGAGGTCCACCTTGCAGCCGGCCCGCGTCAGGCACAGCTGCAGCAGCGCGCGAAGGGCGGGGGTGTCCTCCACGGCGAGTATGCGCGCGCTCACCGTTGGGCGGTCGTGCCTCGCGGCACGACCACGATGCCGCTCGGATCCACGAAGTAGCGCTTCGCGTCCTCTTCGGCGTTGAAGCCGAGCTTGAGCTTGGCGGGGATCTCGTTGAAGCGGTCCACGATGACGCGTTTTAGGTGCGCTTCCGACCTGATCTTGCAAAAGTCCATGATGATCGAATCCTCGATCACGGCCCCGTCGTGGATGTGCACGCCGCGGCCGATGATCGAGTTCTTGATCGTCGCGTTGCGCACGAAGCAGCCGTCGCTGATGATGCAGTTCGACAGCTTTCCGTCGAGCACCTTCGCGGGCGGGCCGTCGTAGCGTCCCGAGTGGATGAACCAGCGCCGGTTGTTGAGGTTCAGCCGCGGCCGGGCCCCCAGGATGTCCATGTTCGACTGGTAGTACGCGCCGAGCGTCCCCACGTCGCGCCAGTACGCCTGCTCCTCGTACGCCTTGAGCCCGGGGAGCGCGTTGGTCGAGAAGTCGTAGGCGTACAGCTTGTGGCTTTTCAGGATGGCCGGCAGGACGTTCTTGCCGAAATCGAGGTCGCTCTCGTCCTTGTGGTGGTTCTTGAGCAGGTCGACCAGCACGTCCTTGGTGAAGACGTAGTTTCCCATCGACGCGAGCGCGTGGGTCGTGCTTCCCGGCATCGGGTCAGCCGTCGGCGGCTTCTCGATGAACTCGCCCACGCGGCCCTTGGCGTCGGTCGAGACGATCCCGAAGGACGGCGCGCTTTTCAGCGGCACCGGGATGGTCGCGATCGTCACGTCCGCGCCCTTTTCGACGTGCCACTGGACCATCTGGCCGATGTCCATGCGGTAGACGTGGTCCGCGCCGAAGACGACGACCAGGTCCGGGTCGAAGTCGTGGATCAAATTCAGGTTTTGCCGCACGGCGTCGGCCGTGCCGCGGTACCACATCGTGCCCAGGCGCATCTGCGGAGGCACGACGGTGATGAAGTGCTCGCGCGTGAGCCCGGCGGTCCGCCAGTTGGAGCGCAGGTGCTCGATGAGGCTTTGGGACATGTACTGCACGAGCACGTAGATCGAGAGCATCCCGGAGTTGACGAGGTTCGAAAGCACGAAGTCGACGATGCGGTACTTGCCGCCGAAGGGCACCGCGGGCTTGGAGCGCTCGTGCGTGAGTGGGTGCAGGCGCTCGCCCTTGCCGCCAGCGAGCACGATCGCGAGCACGCGCCGCGTGGGCGCGATGCTGAGCTTGCTAGGGCTCGCCATAGGGGTCCTCGTCGGGGGGGGCGTCGATGACCGTGGCGTGCTTGCCCGGCTTCTTGGGCGGCGCGGGGCCGAGCTCCGGAGCCGCCGTCTCCTTGACCTGTCGAATCTGCTGCGCGTTCGCGGGGGGCGCCCCGGCCGCCGCGGCGGCCTCCTGCTTGTGCCGCTCGGCGCCGAGCAGCTGGGCGTCGTCGAGGACGAGCACCTCGCGGCGTTCCTCGACGCCCGCGGCAATCTCGGTCAGGCCCTGCGTCGTGATACCCGTCGAGACCCGCACGGGAAGGTACACGCTGTCGCCGCTGCGGATCAGGGCGCCGGTCGGGACGTAGATCACGTCCTTTTTCGACTGCGCGACGATGTGGCCCTCCCATTCCGTGCCCGGGTTGAGAAAACGGTCGGGCGTCATCAGGATCGTGAACGTGGCGCCGGGGTTGACCTGCTCTCCCTGGATGTCGAGGAGATACCGCGCCACCTTCGCGCGCAGAATCCGCTTCGGGTCCTTGACCGGCCAGAAGAAGATGTCCTGGCCGTCGCGGACAAGCGAGGCGTCCTCGGGGCGCACGCGTCCGACGAGCTTCAGCGTCGCGGCCGCCTCGAACATCACCGACTCCGGCTTCACCCAGGTCTTCACCTTCAAGAAGTTCTTCAGGATGAAGCAGTCTTCCGGACAGCGCGCGGGCGTCGGACGGTAGACCCGCTGCCAGCGATCCTCGAGGATGTCCACGTTCTGCGTCCCCTTGGAGTCGAGCATCGCGGCGAGCTCCCGGTGCGCGAGGAAGGCGAGCGGGTCCTCGGAGGTGTGCCAGACGTAGGTCGAGGTCTGCACGCTCTCGACGCGCCCCTCGATCGTGGACTTGATGCGGAAGAGATCGTCGGCCACGATCGTGCCCGATACCCGGATCTTGAGCTCCATGTCGCCGCGCTTGGCCTTCGCGGACGTCGCCGCGTCCGCCGTCGCGGCGAGGGAAACGAGCACGGCGGCGATCAGGGCCTTCATCGGGTGTAACGCTAGCAAATTGGTCAACATCGAATTGTAAGGGGAAAATCGCGCGCGCGCAATGCTTGCACGCTCGCGCGAGGCTCATTTCCCCTTGGGCTGAAGCATCCGCGCGATCATGATCCCGCTCGTCCAGGCGCTGCGGCCCATGGTCGCGGCGATCGCCGAGTCCGCCGGGGCAAGCTCCCGTTTCTTCGTGACGGCGAGGGCGAGCCAGGAGCCGATCGAGCTCCCCAGCTTTTTGTCGTCAGCGCCCGCCAGGCTCGCGTAGGACGGGATGGCCTCCGGCGCGATCGCCGCGCGATCCGACTGAAGCAGGAAGGCGGAGAGGTCCTGGATGGCGGTCAGGCAGCGATGCCTCGCCGGCGGGGCGAAGGCCCGCGAGACGTTGTCGTGCAGCTCGCCGCCGGCGGCGCCGCCGGTGCGCCGCTCCGTCAATATCAAGGTCGAGACGATGATGGCCGCCTGCATCATGGTGAAGCGGGCGTCGGGCGGATACTGCTTCAGCTCCGGGAGCTTCACGCTCGCGAACTCGTAGAACTTGACGGCGTAGTTGTAGGCGTAGGTGGTGATGATCCCGCCCGGCGTATTTCTCAGCTTGAGATGCTGATCTTGCTCTGCCATGCTTCGAATTGTAATGGAAAAATGAGGATCGCGCCACCCGCCGCGCTGTGCTAGAATCGGCTCATGAAATACCTTCTCCTCGCCGCCTTCGCCGCCTTCGCCGCGCCGTCGTACGCCGTGGATTTCGAGGCCTCCGTCGCCCAGGGCATGGCGGTGGCCCATGGCGCGGCCGAGACCAACGAGGATCTGGCGCTGTCCACGCTGTACCAGCGCTTGTTCTCGCTTCAGGACCGGCGCCGGGAAGCGGAGCTGCGCTCGGACGAGGCGGAGCTGGCGATCGACGAC
>JAHFCD010000188.1 GCA_023249695.1 Elusimicrobiota bacterium | reverse complement strand
GCGTAATTCTGCTTGAGCCGGTACAGAAATCCCAGGTCGGCGTCCACGGTGCCGGCGGTCGAGCGGTTGGCCAGCGCGGAGTCCACGCCTTTCGTGTCGAAGCCGCTGGCGCCGCCCATCGCGTTGGTGGCCTCGGGGAAGTTTCCGAACGAGCGGCGCAGGTACTTGCCGGTGAATCCGCCGTACAGGTCCCCCCAGCCGAGGCCCTTGGCGAGCGACCGCCCGTAGGCGAGATAATACGACTGCTCCTGGTAGGCCGTGGAGTTCAACGCGAACTGCTGCCACGCCGCGGCGACCGTTCCGTTTTCGCCGCTCTTCAGCGGCTGGGCGTACGCGAGGAAGGACGTGGTCATCTGCGAGCCGTCGGCCAGGCCCATGAAGTGGCGGGTGTACGAGGTCGCGGCCTCCGGCCGGCTCAGCAGCGCCAGCCCGGCCGGATTGTAATGGATCGCGTAGGCGTCATCGGCGATCGCGGCGAACGCGTTGCCCATGCCCGGCGCGCGCGCGCCGGCGCCCGAGTCCTCGAACGCGGCCGAGGCCGGACAGGCCAGCGCCAGCAGCAGGGCGAGGGATTTCTTCATCGGATGACGATCAAGGTGCCTGAAAACACCTTGCTCTCCCCGCGAATCTGATAGACGTAGACGCCGCCCGGCACGACGCGGCCGTTGCCCGTGCCGTCCCACTGCAAGGTGTTGGCCAGGACGCCCGGGATCATGTCGGCGACGAAGGCTCCGCTGCGATCGAAGATGCGGCCGGAGAAGGACGCGTCGTGCGGATTGTCCAGCAGGAAGACGGCCTTGTCGTTGCGTCCGTCGCCGTTGGGTGTGAGGACCTTGTTGCTGAGCTGCGACATGTCGAAGTTCAGGCCCTGGTCGCGCAGCACCCCGCGAATCTGGTAGTCGCCGCTGTTGATGCCCTGGACCGTGACCATCTGCTGAAGCGTGTCGACCTTGCCGAACAGCTTGACGTACTTGGCTCCGTTGTTCCAATAAAGTCCGAGGGACTTGTCGGCCGCGGCCGCCGCGATGCCGTCGGCGGCAAGCGGGCCCGAGGCGACCGCCGCGCTCGACACGACGACCTGGCCTCCGAGCACGTTGTAGTGCATCGCGACCGTGACCTCGGGGCGGGAGAACTCGAAGCGGTCGATCAAAGTGTTGTCCGGCGAGCGGCGCGCCTCGAACACGACGGACTTGAAGATCTTTTGGGCGTCGTCGCCGGTTTTCTCGACGGCCTTGAAGAGGACGTTGGTTCCCGTGGCGGCGGAGGCGCGGTCGAGCTCCGACTGCAGGCTCTTGGGAATGGTCATGTGGGTGACCAGGTCGGAGGCGAAGACGAACATGTCGCCCGAGGAGCCGACGGCCAGCGCCGGCTCGGCCGTATTAAAGGAGTCCAGGGAGCGCACGCGGTAGAGATAGGTGAGCGTCGCGTCGGGGACGGTGTCGGTGTAGGTCAGGGAAGAGGCGGAAACCGTCGCGATGGCCACGAAGTTCGCGCTGAGGATCGAGGTCGCGCGCGCGATCTCGTAGCGCTGGAGCTCGACGGCGAGCGGCGCCGAGGTCGACTTGAAGACCGAGCCGTCGGAGTTGCTCGTGACCGTGTCCCATTTCAGCGTGACCTGGGTGTGGTCCGGGGTGGCCGTGCTGCCCAGGTTGGCGACGGCCATGGGAGGAAGGTCGAGGAACACCGACGTGGTCACGTCCACCGAGTAGACGAGGCCGGTAGCCTGGCCGAAGAAGTGGTAATAGTATGTCGAGTCCAGCGTCAGCGCGGTGTCTCCGAGCGAGGACGCGGCGGAGGTCGACTTGACGACGCTGCCGTCGCCCAGCACCTGCCCAGGCGTGAACGGACCGAGCCCGTCGCTGATCTGGTTCGTCGTGGGGCTCGTGCTTTGGAGCACGAGGACGCCCGCGTCGTTGAGGAAGGACTGATTCGTCCAAGCGAAGGAGACCGCCCGGTCGAGCGCGACCGGCACGCTGATCAGGAACACGATCGGCAGGGGCGCCGCGCTCGACGTGGTCCGGACCGGGAGCACCAGCGCGTAATTGCGGTCGCCCTGCCAGTTGAGACTGGCGACCTTGAGGAAATAGGTCGTGTTGGGGAGCAGGCCGGGGATCGTGAGGGTCGACAGCAGGCCGCTGGCCGTCGCCGAGCTCGCGAGAAGGCCGCCCGGCGAGGCGGCGCCGAAGTTGGTGCTCGAGGCCTCGGCCTGGAAGCCTTCGGCCGCGCCGGCCGGCGTGCCCCATGTCAGGGTCACGGCCGCCGAGCCGACGCTGACGAGCACCGGGTTGACGGGCACGTTGGCGAAGGTGGATTCCTGGCTGCGGACGCCGTCCTCGGCGAAGAACTTTTCCGGGCCGGCGAGATAGATCTTCGTGTAATAGGTCGTGTTCGCCTGCAGGCCGGTCAGGCGCAGCTGCTGCGCGTCGCCCGGCGCGACGCTCGTCGCGAATTCGAGCTGGAAGGCCGTCGGCGCGAACGAATGGCTTGGATCGGAGGAGAAGTCGACGTGGTAGAAGCCGACGACGCCGGCCAGCGCGCCGTCGAGCCCGGGGGCGTTCCAGCTCAGGTCGAGCGTGCCGGTGGACTTGGTGACCGCCGTGATCGCGATGACGCTTCCGGGCTGCGCGGAGACGCGCTGGAGCCCGCGCGCGTTGATGAAGGCGCCGCCGGAGACCGTCTCGATGCCGACCGAGCCGACCGTGTGATTAAGGACGAAGGCCCCCCCCGACAGGAGCCGGCCGCCGTTCGGGGTCGCGTGGCGCGTGATCGCGACGGCGCCGCCGGACAATTTTTCACCGGCCCGCGCGACGCCGGCGCCGGCCAGGAGCAGGCCGAACGACGTCAGCGTCAGGGCGGCGAGAGCTCGGCGCATTCTAGATGCCCGTGGGCCGGGCGCTCGCTTGGAGGATGCCCTTGAGCCGGGACAGGAGCTCTTTGACGTTGAAGGGCTTGATGACGTAATCTTCGGCGCCGGCGTCGAACCCGTCGACGCGATTTTCCACCCCGCGCGCCTCCCCGGTCAGCAGCAGCACGGGAATGTGGCGCACCTTCGGGTCGGCCTTGAGGGTCCGGCAGAGGTCGATGCCGTTGCCGTCGGGCAGATTGACGTCGAGCATGATGAGGTCGGGCTTGTGCTGCGCGCAGGACTTGAGGCCCCCGACGACGCCCGTGGCCAGGATGCATTCGTAGCCCGCGCCCGAGAGCAAGGTGCGGAGCAGCTGTCTCATGATGGGGCTGTCTTCGATGACCAGGATCCGGTACATAGCGCCTCCACGGCTCTCGCGTCGGTCTAATATGAGCGGAAAGCGTGTACGAATTCTTTCCGATATGTAATCGATTTGTAACCAAATAAATTCACGATCGTGTACAATCAGGCATGCCTTACTTCGCGCTCGTCGTGGACGGGGACGCCGCCGCCCAAAAGGCCCTCGGCGCGACGCTCAAAGGCGAATTCGAGGTGGCCACGTGCGGTCTGGCGCGCGAGGCGCTCGATCACCTGCGCTCGACCCGCCCCCCCGACATCATCATCGTCGATTACGACCTGCCGGACATGGAAGGGTTGACCTTCCTCAAGGTCTTGCGCGATGCCGAGCTGGGCCGGAACCTGGCCGTGATCCTGACGGGGCGGCGCAACTCGGAGGAGATGGTTCTCGACGCCTTCAACATCGGCATCGACGACCACCTTCCCAAGCCGTTCGACCTCCGGGAGATGACCGTTCGGGTTCGGGCGGTCTTAAGGAGACGGTACGAGCGCCATGAGCATTTCGGCAGCGCGCTCTCCGTGGGCCCCATCGAGATCGACCCGAGCCAGCGCCTGTGCCTGATCTCGGGGAAGCGGGTCGCGCTGCAGCCGCGCGAGTTCGAGCTGCTCGAGATTTTGATGCGAAAGGCCGGCCGCGTGCTGTCGCGCGTCTACCTGCTCGAGACCGTCTGGGGCATGCGCCACACGGCTCAGACCCGCGCGGTGGACGTGATGGTCAGCCGCCTGCGCCGCCGCCTGGGTGCGCGCAACGGGCGCATGATCGAAACCGTCTCCAAGCTCGGCTACTGCCTGATCAATCCGGCGGAGTGAGCGCCTAGGAGTCGGCGCGCCAGGGCAGCAGGCTCAGGTCGAAGCGGTGCAGCTCGGGCGGCCCGTCGACGGAGATCCAGACGGACTTGTCGTCGAGGACCATCCCGGTCGGCTGGCGCGGGGACGCGATCCAGGGCTCCAGGCTCATCGAGTCCACCGGCTCGAGCAGCGCGCGCGCGCGAAAGCGGTAGATCGTGCGGCTGGCCGCGTCCAGCACCCAGACGAGGCCGTTCTCGACATGGAGGGCCGCGGGGGTGACGCCGGTCGGCAAAGTGAACTGGCGGGCCGCGGAGAGCGACACGCCCACCGTGTACTCATAGATCGAATTCGTCCGCGAGTCCGCGATCCACAGGTGCGCGCCGTCCCAATGGAGGGCGCAAGGGCGGCGGGACGGGTTGGCGAAGGTCCGCCTCACCGCGTAGTCGCCCGTGAGGGCGTGCTCGTAAAGGAATCCGTTCGCGTCGGCGCTCCACAGCTTGTCGGCGGAGGCGGCGAGGCCGGTGGGCATGCCGTTGGGAAAGCGCTTCAGCGAGATCAGCCCCCCCTTGACCGGGTCGATGGTCCCGATCAGCATGCGCGTGCGGTCGAAGGAGTAGAAGACGTCCCCGCCGCGCGCCAACCCGACCGAGCTCGACATGGGCAGGGGCAGGACCTGGTGGATGTTCTGATGGTGCAGGCGTTCGTTGCGCGCCCACCAGCCTCCCCCGAGCGCGATCATGAGAGCGGCGCCGAGCCACGCCATGCGCGCGAAGCCGCTTCCGCTCGCGGGCGCTTCGGCCGGCTTAGGCCGCGCTTCGGCGCGCGCCGGCGGAGCGGGCCGGGCGGGAGCCGGAGCGGGCGTCACGGAGGCGAGCTCGGGCTCGGCCTCGGGTTCGGGTTCGCGTACGGGCTCGGGCGCGCGTTCGGCGACGGGCGCGGGATTTTCCACGACGGCGGCGCCGCTCGCGACGTGGCGCGCGGCGAGCGCCTCCAGCTCCGGCATCTTGAACGTGATGGCCGCCGCGCGGTCGCGGTAGCCCTCGAGTAGCTTGCGCAGCTGGCGCTTGCGGTCGTTCATGGCTGGGTCCCGGGTCTACGATAGCCCCTCAACCGGTTTTTATCAAGTGGCGGGACTCCGCGTAAGTGAGGCATCCTCATTCCCCCTTCCAGCGCTCGATCTGATCGTTGAACTCCTTCTTGAGCTTCTCGAGTTCCGCCGTCTTCTCGGCGAACTGGCGCGCGAGCCCGAGTTCGAGCTCCTGAAGCCGGGCGCGCTCGGCTTCGCGCCGGCGGTCGCGCTCGGCGACGGCGGCGCGCAGCGACGCCGCCTCGCGCTCCACGGCCGCGAGCGAGTCGGCCAGCCCGCGGCGGTCGGCCTCGAGCGCCTGGACGCGAGCCTTGAAGTCCTTCGCCTGCGCGGCGTCGGCGGCGCGGGCCCGGTCGCTCTTGGCCTGCTCCGCGGCGAGGCGCTCCTGGAGCTCGTCGAGATCCTTCTGGAGATCCGCGCGTTCGCGAGTGAGGTCGGTCTCGTGCGCGAGCTTCAGCTCGGCG
>JAHFCD010000187.1 GCA_023249695.1 Elusimicrobiota bacterium | reverse complement strand
GGGCTCCTGGCGGCACGGCGGCGGAAAGGGCGGCGGACGGCGGGATCGCGGCGGGAGCATAAGCCGTCGTGCCGGTCGGCCTGATCGAGGCGAGCGCCCCGTCTTCGGGCGGCGGGGCGCTGGGCAGCGGCCGCGGCGTGACGCCGTACGGGACGATGCGCTTCATCTTCGCGATGTCCCGCTCTTCCTCACCGAGGTACTGGTAAACCATCACCCCCCAAAGGCTGATGACCAGAATCCAGATGAGAACACGGAGGCGTAAAAGGACGTCCACAGGGTTAGTTTAGCCCCTCCGCGCGGGTTTGACCACCCCGTCCTCAGCTGTTGGCGCCGCGCATGCGCAGGGCCGTCTGGGCCAGGCTGTGCACGAACAGGGAGAAGATGACGATGAAGGCGGCGTGCGAGAGGACCATGCCGAGAAACGGGCCTTCGAGGGGCTGGCGATACCAGATGATGCCGATCATGGACCCGGCGGCGGTCAGCGAGCACAGCACGGTCTCGAGCTTCGAGGTCGTGAGCGCCGCGGCCGTCGGCGCGAGGACGAACAGAAGCCACATCGGGCCCCAGTACGGATACAGGAGATAGAACAGCGGGACGGCGACGACGAAGTTCAGCCACACCTGCATCTGGCGGAACCGGCCCGCCCAGCCGGCCCAGCGATATTGGTTCTTCCCGATCCACCAGTTGAGGAGCACGTCGGCGCACAAAATGGAGAGCGCGATCCTCGTCGTGCCGGACTCGGGCTCGCCGAAACGGACGGCCGACAAGATGAGCACCAGCGCGAACGGCGTGAAATAGCGGCTGAGCATCTGCATCGGTCAATCCTCCAGGCGCTTGAACAGGACCAGACGGCGGTCGCGCGCTTCATTTGGACGTCGGTAAGGGCAAGACTGTAGCACTCTGACGCGTGTCGCGGCCAGAGCCTTCGCGAGGACGGGCTCGGATGGATCCGGCTCCTCCGATTGGAAGGCCGCGATGAGCCCTTTCGGCCCGATCATCGGCGCGCTCAGGCGGAGCGCTTCGGGAAGCTCGGCCAAGGCGCGCTCGATCACGGCGTCGTGACCGAGCTCATAGGCGGTGAGCGCCGCGCCGGAGCCGGCTCGGCGGTTGAGCACGCGCAGGCCCCGGAGGCCGGTGCGCGTCGCGGCCGCGTTGAGGAAGCGGTACTTGCGCTCGACGGACTCCATCAAGGTCACCTGCGCCTCGGGCCAGGCCAGCTTCATCACGATGCCGATAAAGCCGGCGCCGGAGCCGAGATCGAGGATTCGAGGCGCGTTCGGAAGCACGGTCCGCAGGACGCTGACGGCGAACACCCCGTCGGCCGCGTGCTTGAGGACCAGCTCGTCCCACTCGGCGTCCGCGGTCAAGTTCACCTCCTCGTTTTTCTCGCGCACGAAGGCGAGGTAG
Source organism: Elusimicrobiota bacterium (assembly GCA_023249695.1). Classification (GTDB taxonomy): domain Bacteria; phylum Elusimicrobiota; class Elusimicrobia; order UBA1565; family UBA9628; genus GWA2-66-18. Next base: position 4,201 of record JAHFCD010000187.1, on the reverse strand, counting down.
GAGGAAATTTCCTCGAGCGCGGCCGCGTTCAGGGGCTCCCCCCACGCCGCGGCCGCTTCGGCGAGGCGGTCGAGCGCGGGGGCGGTCATGATCGGGCGCGGGCGGAGTGCACCCAGATGATTTGAAGGTCCGACGGCGTCACGCCGGGGACGCGTCCCGCCTGGCCGAGCGTGCGCGGGCGCAGGCGCGACAGCTTCTGCCGCGATTCGGCGGTCAGCGCCCCGATCGAGGCGTAGTCGAGATTCTCGGGGATCTCCACGAGCTCCGCGGCTTTCAGGCGCTCGGACGAGCCGCGCTCGCGGCTGATGTAGGGCTTGTAGGAGGACCGCAGCTCGCGCTGCTCCCGCACCTTCGCCATGGACCACGGCGCGAGGTCCGCGTCCGCGGCCTCCCCCCCGTCGAGGACGAGCTCGCGGTAGCGCAGGAAACGCTCGCGCGCCGGCGGCGCGATGAGGCCGAGCGCGAAGCCCTTTTCCATCAGGCGCAGGTCGGCGTCGTCGGCGCGCAGGCTCAGGCGGTTTTCGGCGCGGGCGGTGAACATGCGGTACGGCTCGTCCACGCCGCGCACGACGAGATCGTCGATCATGACGCCGATGTAGGCCTCGTCGCGGCCGAGCCGGAATCGGTCGCCGGTCGTCGCGCGAAGCGACGCGTTGACGCCCGCGAGCAGCCCCTGGCCGGCGGCCTCCTCGTACCCGGTGGTCCCGTTGATCTGGCCGGCGAAGAAAAGGCCCGGGACCGCCCGGCTCTCGAGCGTGTCGGTGAGCTGGGTCGGCTGGCAGAAGTCGTACTCGATCGCGTAGCCGCAGCGCGTGAGCAGCGCGTTCTCGAGCCCGGGGATCGTGGCGACGAGGGCGCGCTGGGCGTCCTCGGGAAGGCTCGTCGACATGCCGTTGAGGTAGATCTCGTTCGTGTTCCAGCCCTCGGGCTCCAGGAAAAGCTGGTGGCGCTCCTTCTGCGGGAACTTGACGACCTTGTCCTCGATCGACGGGCAATAGCGCGGGCCGACGCCCGCTATCGCGCCTGAGTAGAGAGGCGAGAATCCAAGGTTGTCGCGAATCGTTTGGTGCGTGAGCGCGTTGGTGTAGGCGACCCAGCTGGGCAGCTGGGGGTTGTCGATGCGCTCGTTGAAGTGCGAAAAAGGCTTCGGCGGATTCTCCCCGTCCTGGCGCTGAAGCTTGGAGAAGTCGATCGAGCGGGCGTGAAGGCGCGGCGGCGTGCCGGTCTTGAGCCGGCCGACGGCGATCCCGAGCGCCGTCAGGGACGACGAGAGGCCGAGCGAGGGCGCCTCGCCGCTGCGGCCGGCCGCGTGAGTTTTCAGGCCGACGTGCGCGAGGCCGTTGAGGAAGGTGCCGGTCGTGAGGACGACGGTTTTCCCTTCATAGCGCGTGCCGCGGCGCGAGATGACGCCCCGCAGGACGGACCCCTCGAGCCAAAGCTCCGAGGCCTCGTCCTGGACCGGGTCGAGGCCGGCGCAAGCTTCGACGGCGGATTTCTGGCCCGCGCGGTACGCGGCCTTGTCGCACTGCACGCGCGGCGAACGGACGGCCTGGCCCTTGCTGAGGTTGAGCGTCTGCGAAAAAAACGAGGAGCGGTCGGCGGCCTTCGCCATCTCTCCGCCGAGCGCGTCCACCTCGCGGACCATCTGCCCCTTTCCCACGCCGCCGATGGACGGATTGCAGGACATCGTCGCGATCGTGTCGAGGTTCTGCGTCAGCAGCAAGGTCGCGCGGCCCATGCGCGCGGCGGCGAGCGCCGCCTCGACGCCCGCGTGGCCTCCGCCGACGACGATGACGTCGTAGCTCCGGGGAAACAGCGCGTCAGCCATACAGGAGGGCCTTGAGCGTCTCGACCGGAAGCCAGCCGAGCATGAAGGCGGCGATGACGACCTCGATCTGCAGGACGAGCGCGAACAGCAGCGGCAGCAGCGCGCGGGGCAGAGGGCGGCGCGGCGCCAGCGCCTTGAGGCCGAGGGCGCCGCCGACGAGCATCCAGAAGCCGGCGAGGCCGACGACGGCCTTGTAGCCCGCCTCCCAGCGCAGCGCGGTCACGAGGGCTTCGGGGGCCATGGCCGCGAGCTCGACGACGTTCAGCCCCAGCAGGAAGGTCGCCAGCAGGCGCCACTCGACGGCCGGCACGCCGCGTCCGACCTGCAGCCCCGGCACCGCCCAGAGGATCATCAGGACGCCGAACGCCGCCTTGGGAATTCCGCTCTTCACGTACAAGACCGTCAGGATCAGCGGGATTGCGCACCAGAGAAAAGCGGTCGCGACCTTGACGGGCAGCCAGCCGTCCTTGAGCCAGCGCAGCAGGACGCCCGCGAAGGCGATCAGCGCGGCCATCAGCAGGGGCTGCCAGAGCATGACCTTGAGCCAGAAAAAGAGGCCTTGCGGGCCCATCGGAACGGCGGCGTTCGCGTCGGGAAAGTCGTACGGCTTGAAGCGGTAGAAGACCGCCGTGGTCAGCAAGGTCAGGGCGTAGAGCTTCACCGCGTCGAGCGGCGCCCGGTCCTCGGCGCACGCCGCGGCGGCCTTCGCCGGCGAGAAGAGGAAGAGGCGGCCGAAGCCCAGGAGCTTCTTCATGCGCGGGCTCCGGCCGGCGGCGGGAGCGCGGCGTCGGAATCTCCGGCGAAGTCCGCGCGGGCGAGCAGGCACATCGAGCCGCCGACGCCGAGCGCCAGGCAGGTCGAGAGCAGCGCCGCGGTCAGGCCGAAATGGTCCGAGCCCCAGCCGATCAGCGCGGGCGACGCCGCGTCGCCGAGCAGATGGATGACGAAGATGTTGGCCGCGAAAGCCATCGAGCGCTTCTCGAGCGGGATCACCGAGACGATGGCCGCGTTAAGCGGCCCCATGTTGAGGAACAGCATCGTTTCGGCGAGGAAGAGGCAGGCGATGGAGGCGTGAAACGTCGGCGCGCTGATCGCGGCGGCGGCGAGCGGCATGCCGAGCAGCAGGCCCCAGCCCGAGACGACGAGGTCCGCGTGCCGGTTCTTGCGGCGCAGGCGGTCCGACAAATAGCCGCCGAGTAGGCTGCCGGTCAGGCCGGCCAGCACCGTGACGGCGCCGAAGCGGAGCCCCGCGTCGCCGACGCTCAGGCCCCACGAGCGGTGGAAAAAAGTCGGCATCCAAACGGCGAACCCGCCGAGCGCGAAGGTCATGCCGGCCCCGGCGAAGGTCATCAAGCGGAACGAGCGCACGCCCCACACCGCCCGGTAGCCGTCGACGGGCGCGGGCGTCGCGGCGTGAGGCTTGTCGTTGGGCAGGAGCAGGCAGACGGCCGCGAGCAGGAGGCCCGGAAGGCCGACGACCCAGAACGCGTGGCGCCAGCCGAGGATTTCGCCGAGCTTGCCGCCCCCCGCGTAGCCGAGGGCGGAGCCGACGGGGATGGCGAGGCTGAAGATCGCGAGCGCCGAGCCCCGCTTTTCGGACGGGAAGCGCTCGGCGACGAAGGCCGGAGAGATCGCGCCGTAGCACGCCTCGCCGATCCCCACCGCGGCGCGCGAGAAAAAAAGCGAGATAAAGCCGGAGGCCAGGCCGGCCGCGCCGGTCGCGAGGCTCCAGATTCCGACCCCGGCCGCGATCCACGGCTTTCGCCCGCGCGAGTCCGCGAGCCACGCGATCGGCGGCGCGGCCAGCATGTAGACGATCATGAAGGCCGACGCGAGGCTGCCCGCTTGCGCGTCGCTGAGGTGGAGATCGCTGGAGATCAGCGGAAGGAGCGCGTACACGATCTGCCGGTCGACGTAATTGAGGATGTTCACGGACAGGAGCAGGGCCAGCACTCCGTTCGGCGACGAAATCACGTGTTGCGGACCTTGTACACGGCGTCCCCGACGCGGACGCGGTCGGCGACGGAGCACACGACGGTCTCGCCCGCCAGGGCGCTCTGCACGCAGCGCTTGCCGACGACGAGCCTCTCGACGCGCTGGGAGAGGTCGGTGTCTCGTCCCTTGACGCGCAGCGCGTCGCCGGCGGAGACGGGCACCTCGAGGAGGATCGTCATCTCATGATGCTTGGCGTCGTAGGCCCGGACCTTGCCGAGAAACGGCGCGCCCACGATCTGCTCGTCGGGCGAGATGCCGGACACGGGAGTGCGCGGAAGCGGCGTCGGCTTAGGCGTTTTCTTGGGGGGTTTGGAGGACGGCATGATTGATCAGGGCCTCACTTTCCGATGCAGAACTTGGAGAAGATTTCGTCGAGCA
>JAHFCD010000186.1 GCA_023249695.1 Elusimicrobiota bacterium | reverse complement strand
CGGCGTCTCCTACCTTCCCGAGGAGACGATCATCGTCCCCGGCGGCAAGCCGATCATCTTCTTCACGATCATGGCCCTGGTCGAGCCCGGCGACGAGGTCATCTACCCGAACCCCGGCTTTCCGATCTACGAGTCCATGATCAACTACGTGGGGGGCAAGCCCGTGCCCCTGCCGATCCGCGAGGACCGCGATTTCGACTTCGACCCGGCCGAGTTCGAGAAGCTGCTCACGCCGAAGACGAAGCTCGTGATCCTGAACTCGCCGGCCAATCCGACCGGCGGCGTCATGTCCCCTGAGACCATGGAGCGCGTGGTCAAGGCGCTCGCGAAATATCCCGACGCGATGCTCCTGTCCGACGAGATCTATTCGCGCATCGTGTACGAGGGGAAGCATCTGTCGCCCGCGTCGGCGCCGGGCATGAAGGAACGCACGATCGTCCTCGACGGCTTTTCCAAGACCTGGGCGATGACCGGCTGGCGCCTGGGCTACGGCGTCGGACCCAAGTGGCTGATCGACGCGATCGCCAAGCTGTCGACCAACAATCACTCGTGCGTCTCCGCGTTCTCGCAAATCGCCGCGATCGAGGCGCTCGTCGGCCCGCAAGACTCGGTGACCAACATGGTCACCGAGTTTAAGAAACGGCGCGATGTGATCGTGAAAGGATTGAACGCGCTGCCGGGCGTCGCCTGCAAGACTCCGAGCGCGGCCTTCTACGTCTTCCCGAACATCAAGGGCACGGGCCTGACGTCGAAGGCCTTGGCCGACGGCCTCTTGGCCGAGGCCGGCGTCGCGTGCCTGCCCGGCACCTCGTTCGGCGCGATGGGCGAAGGCTACCTCCGCTTCTCCTACGCCAACTCCGTCGAGAACATCGAACGAGCGCTCGCGGCGATGAAGACGGCCCTGCCGAAATTATCGGCGGCCGCCGCGAAGTGAACGCGGACCGGCGTTCGCTCAAGCGCCTTCTCGCCTACGTCAAGCCGCACCGCGCGCGCCTGATCCAGGCCACCTGCGTCATGGTCGTCGTCGCCGCGCTCAACGGCGCGCTCGTCGTGGTCCTCGGCCCCATCACGAACAGCCTGTTCATCGACTCGGATCCCGAAAAGCTCAAGCGCGTGGCGCTGATGATCCCGGGGATCTTCTTCCTCCGGCTGATCTTCCAGTACACGCAAAGCTACCTGATGAGCTGGCTCGGCCAGAAGATCACGCAGGAGATCCGCGAGGACCTGTTCACCCATCTCCACGCCCTGTCGATGGATTTCTTCTGGAAGTCGAAGGCCGGCGAGGTCCTCTCCAAGCTCACCAACGACATGACCGCGCTTCAGTCCGCGCTCCATTTCGTGCCGCTGTACGCGATCCGGGACTCCCTGACCGTCGTCGTCGTGCTCGGCGTCATGATCTGGACCAACCCCAAGTTCGCGCTGGTCGCCCTGATCGTCATACCGATGGCGGGCGGGGTCCTGGGCGTGCTCGGCCGCAAGCTGCGCTCCGCCGGCCGCCGCGGCCAGGAGGTCATGGGCGAGATCTACCACCGCTTCCAGGAAAGCCTTCAGGGGATGCTCGTGGTCAAGTCGTTCAACTACGAGAAGGGCTCGATCGCGAAGTTCCGCGTCGAGAACGACGAATTTTTCCACCAAATGATGCGCTACTTCAGAGCGACCGCCCTGTCGGGGCCGCTGATGGAATTCCTCGGCTCCTTGATCATGGCCGCGATCGTCTGGCTCGGCGGGAGCGCGATCGGCTCCGGCAAGATGACCGCCTCGCAATTCGCCGTGTTCATCGGCTCGTTCTTCACGGCCTACGGCCCGATCAAGAACCTCGCGCAGATGAACTCGACCCTGCAGCTCGGCTTGTCGGCGGCCGAGCGGGTCTTCTCGGTGCTGGACGAAATGCCGTCCGTCGTCGAGCCGCTCCATCCGGCGCCGTTTCCCGCCCTGACCCGAGGCGTGGTCTTCGAGAACGTGTCCTTTAAATACCCGTCGCGAGAATTGTGGGCTCTCAAGGACGTGTCCCTGACCATCAAGCCGGGCGAGGTCGTCGCCTTGGCCGGGCCGTCGGGCTCGGGCAAGACCACCTTCGTGCATCTTCTGCTGCGCCTGTTCGATCCGACCGAGGGACGGATCTCGATCGACGGCGTCGATCTCAAGGACATGTCCTCGCACGAGCTGCGCATGCGCCTGGGCCTCGTCTCCCAGGAAACCATTCTGTTCAACGACACCGTGTTCGGCAACGTCGCGATCGGCCGCGAGGGCGCCACGCGGGCCGACGTGCAGAAGGCCCTCGAGATCGCCGACGCCGCCGAGTTCGTCGGCGCGATGGCGCAGGGCCTCGACACGCCGCTCGGCGACCGCGGCGCGCGCCTGTCCGGCGGCCAGCGCCAGCGTCTCGCGATCGCGCGCGCCGTCCTCAAGGACCCCAAGCTCCTGATCCTCGACGAGGCGACCTCGAACCTCGACGCGGGCAGCGAACGCGCGGTGCAGAACGCGATGGAGCGCCTGTACCCGGGCCGCACCGTCGTCATGATCGCGCACCGCCTCTCCACCGTGCAGAAGGCGGACCGCATCGTCGTGATGCGCCACGGCCGCATCGAGGAGGCCGGCACGCACGGCGAGCTCCTCGCCAAGAACGGCGTCTACGCCACCCTCACCCGCTATCAGCAGCTCGAGGCCCCCGAAGCCTGATGAAAGCCGTCATCTTCGACATGGACGGCGTGATCGTCAACAGCGAGGCGGAGTGGAAGTCCCTCGAGGCCGCGTACTTCCGCGAGCTCGCCCCGGCCTGGACCAAGGAGCACGACGAGCGCGCCGTCGGCCTCGGCGTCGAGGACCTGCATCGCTTCCTCGTCAACGAGTTCGAGGTCCGCGTCACGAAGAACGAATTCCTCGACCACTGCGACATCACCGCGAAGAAGATCTATGAGCAGCGCGTGGACTGCGCCGAGGGCTTCCTCGACCTCGCGCGCGAGCTCAAGCACGGCGGGATCAAGACCGCGATCGCCTCGTCCTCGCCGGCGCATTGGATCCGGATGGTCGTCGACCGCTTCGCGCTCTCGCCGCTGCTCGACGTCATCGTGTCCGCCGACGACGTGGGAGGAAGGACCAAGCCGCACCCCGACATCTATCTCGAGGCCGCCGCGCGCCTTCAGGTCCCGACCGTCGAGTGCCTCGCCATCGAGGACAGCGCGGTCGGCCTGCTTGCCGCAAAGCGCGCGGGCATGAAGGTCGCCGGCTACCGCAACGGCACCAACGACGGGCAGGACCTCTCCATCGCCGACTTCGAGCTCGGCGACTTCCGCGGCCTCAGCTACGAGAAGCTGATCGCGCGCCTTCGCCGTTAAAAGCGAAGGCCGGCGTCGCCCAGCGACGCCGGCCTTCTTTTTGAACGAGGCTCCGGAGAACTAGTCGAACTTCAGGTTCTCGGCTCCGATGTCCGACGCGCCCTGGAATATCGCGTGGCGCGGGCCGCGCGGGAAGTCGGGGATGCGGGGCTCGTGCTGCGGGTTGTGGCGGCAGAACGAGGTGCGGCGGCTCTCGTTGCAGCGCGTCCCCGTGCGCGAGGTGAACGACCCGAGCTCGGCGCCGGCCAGCGAGCGGAAGCCCACGATCCAGTTCTCGTCGCAGGGATCGAAGCTGACCTCGACCATGCAGGTCTGATTGCCCTGATCCTCCCAATTCGAGTAGCGCTGGTTGGCGCCGGTGATCGCGTAGGCGCGGGCGCTGGCCATGTCGACGGGCTGGCCGATCTCGGTTCCCTTGAGCGTGAAGTTTCCGGTCGTGTAGTCGCCCGTGACCTTGGCCTCGAGCTCGATCTCGGTGCGATTCGGCTGGCGGACGCGGATGTTGATCGCGTTGTCCGAGGAGCCTTTCTTGAAGGTGATCTCCGTTTTGCCGGCGATCAGTTCGGCGGCGCCGGCTTTGCCGCTGAGCGGGATGCCGGTGGAGCCGGTCAAGACGACCTGTCCGGAACGCGTTTCTTTGAAATCGCATCCGGCTACGGCGAGAAGCACGGCGACGAGGGGAAGGTATCGGCGGTTCATGTTTTTATTGTATCACGAGCCGTTTATTTTTCAACAAGAATTTTTGTAACAGTGGTGCTTTAGGCCCAGGGCCTGAGGGGCCTTATGGGTCCTCCTTACGGCAGGACGATGTCGCGGCTGAGGCGCTGGGTCGACTCGACGAAGCTCGTCCACTCCGCGCGACGCTTCGCGCGCGACGCCTCGTCGGACCTCGGCGCGAAGGTCTTCTCGACCTTCGCGTCGGCCATCCGCTCCGGATCGGGCAGGCCCGCGGCCTTCGCGGCGAGGATCGCGGCGCCCAAGGCGGTCGCCTCGACCTCCTTGCGGCGCTCGAGCGTCGCGCCGAGCGCGTCGGCCTGGAAGGCCATCATCGCGTCCGCGCGCGACAGGCCGCCCGCCACGCGCGCGCGCGTCACGGGGGAGCCGGACGCCGTCATCACCGCGGCGGCGTCGGCGAGGAGCAGGCACAGGCCTTCGGCCGTGGCGCGCACCAGGTCGTGGGTCGTGGTCTGGGAATCGAGCCCGAAGAAGGCGGTCTTGGTCTGGTAGTCCCAGCGCGGAGCCCCGAGGCCGCCGATCGCGGGAAGCATCAGGACGCGGCGCTTGGATTTCCGGAACGCCTCGTCGATCGCCTTCGTGTCCTTCATCAGGCCCAGATTATCCTTGAGCCACTCGAACGAGGTCCCCGCGGCGTGCACCGTGCCTTCGAGGTAATAGCCGCGCAGGTCGCCCACCGTCGCGGCCGCCGAGGCGAGCAGGCCGGGCGCGCGCTCGGGGCGCGGGCCGGTGTGGCGCAGCAGGAACGCCCCGGTGCCGTAGTTGGCGACGGCGTCGCCCTCGTTGGCGGCGCCGAGGCCGATCGCCGCCGATTGCTGGTCCCCGACGGTCGCGAGCAGCGGGATCTTGCGCCCCTTCCGCTCGATCACGCCCCAATCGCCGGCGGAGGAGCGGATGGAGGGCAGGAGCTCGGCGGACAAGCCGAACAGCGCGAGCAGCCCGGGATCCCAGGCGGCCGTGTCCAGATTCATCAGCAAGGTCCGCTGGGCGCACGTCGGATCGGCCGCGACGACCGCGCCCTTGGTCAGGCGCGCGGCGATGAAGGTCGAGACCGGCGCGCACAGCAGGCGGCCCGCGTCGGCGAGCGCCCGCACCTTGGGCTCGCGGTCGAGAAACCAGCGGATCTTCGGCGCGGAGTAGTAGGGCGTCGCGTACAGGCCCGAAAGCCCGTGGATCTCGGCCTGGCGCTGCTGGAGGGGGGAAACGAACTCGGCGGCGCGTCCGTCCATCCAGCTCGGCGCGGCGGCGGCCGGCTTGAAGCTTCCCTTGTCGCAGAACACGATGGTCGAACGCTGCACGGCGAGGCCGGCCGCGAGCACGCGATCCCGCGGTCCGAGCTTGGCGAGGACCGCATCGAGGGCGGCTTCGAGCGTCTTGGCGAGCTCGAGCGGATCGTGCTCGGCCCACCCGGCCTTCGGCCGCTTGGTGCGCACCGGCCGCTGCGCGAGCGCGACGATCCGGCCTTTTAAATCAAAAAGCACGGCGCGCGAGGAGGAGGAGCCCTGATCCAGCGCGAGAAGAAGGTCGCGGGTCTTCACGTCACAGGCCCTTGAGCTTCAGATCCGTCGTT
>JAHFCD010000185.1 GCA_023249695.1 Elusimicrobiota bacterium | reverse complement strand
TCGGCCTCCGCCATCCGAATCTGGCCGAGCAGCTGCGCGTCAGCGGGCGCCCAGGCGGGCTGATCCGGAGCGAGAATGCGCCGCTCCCACATCTCGTCGAGCACCGCGGCGCGGTCCTCGGTCGCGATGGCCGGCTCCGCGGTGACGGGCATGTGCCCGCCGAGGGAACCTGCTTGCGCCGCGACGACCAGGAGCAGCAGGTTCGCTAATATCACTTGGCGGAGAGAATGCGGGGCAGCACCACGCCGACCTGGTCCATGTACTTCCCTTTGCGGTCGGAGTACGAGGTCTCGCAGAGCTGGTCGCCTCCGAAGAACAGAAGCTGGGCGATGCCTTCGTTCGAGTAAATCTTCGCGGGCAGCGGCGTGGTGTTGGAGATCTCGATCGTCAAGAAACCCTCCCAGCCGGGCTCAAGAGGGGTGACGTTGATGATAATGCCGCAGCGCGCGTAGGTGGATTTGCCCAGGCAGACCGCGAGGACGTCGCGCGGGATCGCGAAGCGCTCGAGCGAGCGGGCCAGCGCGAAGGAGTTCGGGGGCACGACGCACTCCGGGGCCTTGATGTCGACGAAGGCCTTCGAGTCGAAGTGCTTGGGGTCGACGACCGTGCCGTGCACGTTGGTGAAGACCTTGTACTCGTCGGCGACGCGCATGTCGTAACCGTAGGAGGACAGCCCGAAGGAGATCTTGCCCTTTCCGTCCTGACGCTCGACGAACGGGTCGATCATCTTCTTCGTCTGGGACATCTCTCGAATCCAAATATCGGACTTGATCATCGGGCTCCTCCGTCGGGTCGTCGATCGATTATACTGTTTCCGGAAACGGTTATAGAAGCCCGGCCGTGATCCGGCCGGACAAGCAGGCCGACTCGATCGTGGCGGGAAAGCCGGTGCGCGTCCAGTCGCCGGCGAAGGAGAAGCCGGGCATCCCGGTTCCGGGCTCGGGGCGCTTGGCCTCGGCGCCGGGGGTCGGGGACAAGGTCGCGAAGGGCTCCTTGACGACCTTGGACGCAAGCACTTTGGCCGCGGAGAATCCGGGGAGGCAGGAAGCCAGGTCCTTCAGGGCGATCCGCAGAATTTTCTCCGGCGAGAGGCCGACATGCTGATGGGCCCCCGAGATGACGGTCGCCAAGGTCTGCCCGTCTTCTTTGATATTTTGAATGAGAGTCTTATTGAACACCCAGTGCGTCTCGGTGTGGAGCATTCCCAGGAACCGCTCGGTCATCACCGGCCGATCCAGTTTGATCGTCGCGCCGACGATCGGCGCGGGCGTCAAGGTCTCCCAGGGGCCGCGCAGCGCCGCGGGCAGGCCCAGCTTCTTCAAGTCCCACGGAGGCAAAGTGGAGACGACATGGCCCGACTCGAAGCGGGAGTCCATGTCCGTCACGATCCCGCGCACGCGCCCGCCTTCCTCGATTAGGCTCGCGGCCTTGGCGTTGGAGATGACCCGCCCGCCGCGCGCCTCGACGTAGTCGCGCGCCGCGTCGGTGTACAGCTCGGAGAGCCCCGTCTTCGCCAGCGCGAAGCGCGAGGACTCGCGGCCCGTGAAGAACATCGTGCGCAGGGCCTGGATGAAGCCCGCCGCGGAGGCGACCTCGGGCTTGTCGTTGAGGATGCCGATCGCGGCGGGATCGAAGAAGCGGGTCTGGAAGTTCGGCGAGATGCCGAGCGAGGAGAGCCACTGCCGCACGGTCATCTTCTCGATCGCCTCGGGTATGGGCCCTTTTTTCATCGCCTTCAACGCGAGGTCGAAGGCGACCAGCGCCGATTTCTCCCGGAGCGACACGCCCTTGAGCCCTAGAAGCCCGGCGGCCAGATGGAGCGGCGCCGGCAGCCAGGACGGGCAGGCGAGCCGGTCGCGCCGTCCCCCCGCCTCGGCGTAATCGACGACGACGTCGTGATAGATGTCGAGCTTGGCTTCGGTTCCGATCGTCTTCAGGAAGCGCCGCGTGGCGACGTAGCAGCCCATGAACAGATGCTGGCCGTTGTCGATGTCGAGGCCGTTCTCGCTGAACGAATAGGCCCGCCCGCCCAGGCGCGGCTTCTTGTCGAGCACGAGAACCTTCCGGCCTTTCTCGGCGAGCGCGACGGCGCAGGAGAGCCCCGCGAAGCCGCCGCCGAGCACGATGACCTCGGTCTTCTCAGAGCCCATGGCAGTAAAGCCACGCCTTGAAGGCGAGCGCGAGCTTCCGGTGGCCCGGGAGGCTCGTCTTCTGAAACAGCACCCGGAATTCGCGCGCTTTGATCTCGTCGAGCAGGCCTTCGTAGACGTGGGCCATGACCTCGGCGGGCAGGAGGCCGCGCCGGTCGCGGGGGTCGACGAGGCCGCGCGCCTTCGCGTAGTACTCCTTGGCGCGCTTATACTCGGCCAGCATCAGGCGCTCGAAGACGTAGCCCTGCTCGCGGTGGGCAAGACGATCCACGGAATAGCCGGCGGCGCGGATATCGGCGAGCGGCAGATAGACCCGGCCGATCTCGAGGTCGGCGCCGACGTCGCGGATGATGTTGGTCAGCTGGAAGGCGTAGCCGAAGGTCGTCGCGAACTCGCGCATCGCCTCCGGCGGCGTGTGCTTCCAGCCGAAGATGTGGACGCACATGATCCCGACCGAGGACGCCACGCCCCGCATGTAGCTCTCGAGATCGGCGATCGTCTCGTAGCGCGTCCCGTCGAGATCCAGCGCGCAGCCGCGGATCATCTCGAGGAACGCCTCCTTGGGGATGCGGTAGTCGGCGATCGCCTTCTGCAGCCCGCGCGAGATCTCGTGTTTCGGCGTCCCTTGATAAAGCCGCTCGATCTCCTCGCGCCAGAAATCGAGCTGGCGGCGCGCCTCGTCCTTCGGCGTCTCGGGCGTGTCGACGATGTCGTCGATCAGGCGGCAATAGGCGTAGACGGCGGACAGCGCCGCGCGCTTGGCCTTGGGCAGGAGCAGAAAGCCCAGGAAGAAGTTCGACTTCTTCTCGGCTAGGGGCGGCGCGGAGGTCATGTGCCGATGAGGGCGCGCGCGACCAGCGGAATCCACTCCCGTTTCTTCAGGGTCGGACGCGTCCGGATGGTGTCGAAGTCGAGCTTATGGATCAGCTTGAGAATCTGCATGCCGCCGTACCACGTCAGGCGGATCTCGAGGGAGAGGGGCCAGCGCAGCTTCTCCGGCAGCGGCTTGCCCTGCTCGAACAGCGCGCGGGCGCGCGCGACCTCGAACTTCATCAGGCTCTTGAAGCGGTCGTTGTAGACGCCCATGCGCAGGTCGGCCTCGGAGTAGCCGTGCGCCTTAAAATCCTCGTCGGGGATGTAGACCCGGTCTTTTTTGAGGTCGACGGAAACGTCCTGCCAGAAATTGGCCAGCTGCAGCGCGGTGCAGATCGCGTCGGAATAGCGGAACAGCTCCGGGTCCTTGTAGCCGTGGATCATCAGCACGATGCGCCCGACGGGATTGGCCGAACGGCGGCAGTAGTCCAGCACCTCGTCGAAGGTCGCGTAGCGGCTTTTCTCCGTGTCCTGAAGGAAGGCGGAGAGCAGGTCGTCGAAAGGCTCCTTCGGGAGGTCGAGCTCTTGGATCGTTGCGCGAAGCGCCACGAAGACCGGATGCGAGGGAGGCCGCTTGCCGGTGTCTGCCAACATTGAACGCCAATCAAGCAGACACGCCCGGCGCCGGCCCTCGTACTCCGGCTCGTCGGACATGTCGTCGGCGATGCGCGCGAACGCGTACAGGGCGGCGACGTGCTTGCGCAGACGCTTGGGGAGAAGCAGGGACGCGACCGGGAAATTCTCGTAATGGCCGTCCGCCAAGGCCTGGCAGAAGCGGTAGGCGCCCGCGACGTCGTTCGGGTCCGTGAGCTTCGCCTCGTAGGCCGAGAGGGTTCCCGCCATTTATTTCTTGCCGACGTTGATCCGCGTGCGGCCGTCGGCGGGCTTCGCGGCGATGCGCTTGACGGGGTTGTTCGACCACTCGAACTCGAACTCGCCGCAGCGGACGCGGTCGCCCGACTGGACGCCCGCCTTCTTGAGGGCGCGGTCCACGCCGATGCGCTTGAGCGTGTGCTGGTAGCGATTGATCGCCTCGGGCAGGCTGACGTCGAGCATCGCCGAGGCGCGCTCGACGAACTTGCCGCGCAGGACGAAGTGGCCGCCGCCGAGGTTCTCGATGACGAAGCCCTGCTCGACCTTGTGGATCGAGTCGTCGACGGTCTTCTCCGCGAAATGGATGGGGCCGTCGTGCTTGGCGAGCTCGGCGATGATCTTGTCGAGGATGGCGTCCACGCCTTCGCCCGTGGCGACCGAGATCGCGAGGAGGCCCTTGTGCTTCTTCCTCATCTTCTTCAGGACCTCCGCGCTCTCGGGAAGGTCCATCTTGTTGAGCACGAGGATCTTCGGCTTGTTCTTGAGCTTGGGGCTGAACTTCTTCAGCTCCTTCTCGATCGTCTTGATCCCGGACTCGGGATCCTCGCCCATGTAGCCGGCGGGGTCGATGAGGTGGATCAGCAGGCGGCAGCGCTCGGTGTGCTTGAGGAACTTGACGCCGAGGCCCTTGCCGTCGGCCGCGCCCTCGATGAGGCCCGGGAGGTCGGCGACGACGAAGCTGACGTGCTTGTGATAGGCGACGCCGAGGTTCGGGGACAGGGTGGTGAACGGATAATTGGCGATCTTCGGCCGGGCGTTGGAGACGCGCGAGACGAAGCTCGACTTGCCGGCGTTCGGGTAGCCGACGAGCCCGACGTCGGCGAGAAGCTTGAGCTCCATGTCGAGCGTGGTCCGCTCGCCCGGGCCGCCCTTCTCGGCGAGGCGGGGCGCGTTGTTGAGGCGGGTCTTGAAGGACCAGTTGCCGCGGCCGCCGCGGCCGCCCTCGCCGGCGCGCCACTTCTGGCCGTCCTTATGCAGGTCGGCGACGAGCACGCCGCCGCGGTAGATCAAGGTGCCGACGGGCACGGGGATCGTGACGTCGTCGCCGCGATGCCCGTGCTTGTGCGAGCCCTTGCCGTGGCCGCCGCGGCCCGCGGTCACGTGCGGGCGGAAGTGCAGGTCCATCAAGGTCGTCAGGCGCGAGACCGCCTCGAAGAAAACGTCCCCGCCGCGGCCGCCGTCGCCGCCGTTGGGCCCGCCCCACTCCATGTACTTCTCGTGCTTGAACGAAAGACAGCCGTCCCCGCCGTCTCCGGCGGCGACGAAACAGCGGACTTTATCGATGAAGTTCATGGGTTTACCTGAAAGAGGGACGACCGCCGGCTATGCCGGCGGTCGTCGTCGGCGCGCGTGAGCGCGGCGATTTAAGCTATTTGGCGGCTGCGGCGGCTTTGGCGCGCACCTTCGCGGTGACGTTTCTCGGGTCGCCGACGGGATACACGGACGCGCGCTTCTTGTCCTTGCGCGCCCATTCGAACGTGACGACGCCGTTGATCTTGGCGAACAGCGTGTGGTCCTTGCCGAGGCCGACGTTCAGCCCGGGAAGGATCTGCGTGCCGCGCTGGCGCATGATGACCATGCCGGCCGTCACGACTTCTCCGCCGTAGCGCTTGACGCCGAGGCGTTGGCCGTGCGAGTCGCGGCCGTTGTTCGATGAGCCCTGTGCTTTTGTTGAAGCCATAGTGTTTTTTAGTTAAGGGAGATGCTTTCGATTTTGATGCTCGTGAGCCACTGACGATGGCCCTGGGTCTTCTT
>JAHFCD010000184.1 GCA_023249695.1 Elusimicrobiota bacterium | reverse complement strand
GTGCACCTTGCCGATCTTGATCATCGCCCCGGTGGTGAGCGCGTTGAGGACGAGCTTGGCGGCGGTGCCGGCCTTCAGGCGCGTCGAGCCGGTCACGACCTCGGGGCCGACGAGCGGCGCGATCACGATATCGGCGTGGCGCCCCTTCGGGCGGCCGTTCGACGTGACGAGGATCGTCGTCGCGCCGCGCTTCTTCGCCTCGGCCAGGGCCGCGTGAACGAACGGGGTCACGCCGCTGGCGGCGACGCCGATGACCGTGTCGCCCTTGCGGACCGTCCCGGCGGCCTTCTTGCCGAGCGCGGGCTCGTCCTCGGCGCCTTCCTTGGCGCGGAACACCGAGCGCTTGCCGCCGGCGATGACCGCGCGGATCTGGCGCGGCGTGGTGTTGAAGGTGGGCGGGCACTCGGCCGCCTCGAGCACGGCCAGGCGTCCGCTCGTCCCGGCGCCGAGCAGGAGCACCGAGCCTCCCGCCGCGAGGGTCTGCGCGAGCGCGTCCACGCCTTGGGCCAGCTCGCGCGCGACGCGCGCGACGGCGAGCGGGACGAGGCGGTCCTCATTGAGGATGAGGCGGACGATCCGGGAGGACGACTTCGTGTCGATGTGACGCGTGCGCGGATTGGCCTGCTCGGTGGGCAGACGCGCGTAGGCCCGCGGCGAGAGGAGCGCCACCTCAGTCGTCGCTGTCGTCGCCGGGCTGAACGGACGGCGGCGGAGTGCCGGTGTCGTCGATGAGGGTCTTGCCGTCCATCTTCGATCCGTTGAGAATTTGGAACTTGCCGGGCTCCGTCGAGGAGGACGGGGCTTCCGGAGCGATCGGGTTGCCGATCCAGGCGATGATCTGCCCGACCAGAGACCGCTGGGCCTTGAACATGCGCGTGCCGCGCTCCTGCGGGACGGAGATCAAGGTCGCGTTCTTCTCGCCGACGGCGGACTTGGCGAACGCGTACAGGATCGGCACCTCCTTGGCGGTGCGCTTGTCGGCCTCTGAGTAGACCATCAAGACGGGAGTCGGGATCGCGCGCTTGAGGCTGCGCAGCGCGTTGGGCGTGAGCACCTCCTGCCAGCGCATGCCCGGGGACAGCATCACGACGAGCGGGACCTTCTGGTGCGTCGCGGCGTAGCGGATCGCGATGCTGCCGCCGACCTCGGAGCCGACGAGGCCGATCGAGGCCTCGGGCACGCCCTGGCCGGCGAGCCAGGCGACCGCGGCCTCGGCGTCGCGGGACATGTCCGCGAAGTCGTTGGCCGTCGGCGTCGCGCGCAGCTTCTTCCAGGTCAGCTCCTCGCCGGAGGGGCTGATCCGGCTCTCGCCGTGGCCGCGAAGGTCCACGGCCATCACGCCGTAGCCCACCCGGGTGAGCGGGAACGCCAGGCGCTTCCAGTCCTCCTTGCGTTGGCCGGTGCCGTGAAGCAGCAGCAAGGTCGGCTTGCCGGGCTCCGACGGCGCGAACATCGCCTTCAGCGTCCAGCCGTCGATGGTCTTGAGCTCGACGGGCTCGCCCGGCAAGGACGGCCCGGCGGGGCGGGCCGACTTCACCGGCCCGCCCGCCTTCGGCGCGGGCGCGGCCCAAACGCTCAGGGACATCGCCGCGACGAGCAGAACCGCTGTCTTCATGGACTTAGGGGATGATTTCGTCTTTCTTGAACCAGAGCGCGACTTCCTTCGCCGCGTCCGTCGGGTCCGAGGAGGCGTGGATCACGTTCTCGAACTGCTTGGTGACGCTGTTCATGCGGCCGAACGTGCCGCGGATCGTGCCGGGCGTCGCAGCCTCGGGGTTCGTCGCGCCGGCGACCAAGCGGACGGCCTTGATCGCGTTCTCGCCGCGGTACACGAGGGCGAGGATGCGGCTGTCCTTGATGCCGTGATAGCCGCCGCGGATGTACTTGATCAGGTCCTCGAAGAAGGGCTTGTCGGAGAGCGACGAGTAGTGGTCGCGCGCCAGCTTGTCGGAGACGGCGATCATCTTCGCGCCGACCATCTCGAGGCCGGTGGCGTCGAGGCGGTCGATGGTGAGGCCGGTCAGCTTGCGGAAAGCGCCGTCCGGCTTGATGAGAATAAGCGTCTGTTCAATGGCCATGCGGCGATTCTAGCGAATATTAGGCGCCTGAAGGAAGGGCGCGGGCGAGCTGGCCGGCCAGGAAGCCGGCGAGATAATCGGCGTCGAAAGGCCAGGCGTACTCGATCTCGACTCCGGGATGGTTCTTGCGCGCCTCGACGACGATGCCGGGGATCTCGCGCTCGGCGTGGACGCCGCCGCGCGTGTACATCGTCGAGATCAGGCTGATGCGCGTGCAGCCGTCCTTGACCAGGGACTCGATGGCGTCCTCGACCGACGGGGCGCAGAATTCGTTGTAGGCGGTGACGAGCTGACGCCCGCCGAGCCGGGGGGCCAGGGCCTTGGCGATCGCGTCGACGCCGACCTTATAAGCGTCGTTCTCGGGGGTGCGCGGCCACTCGCGGACCTGCTTGTCGAGCTCCGCCTCGCGCGGGCTCATCTTGAGCTCGCGCCGGGCCTGGCGCTCCGCCTCGAGCCTCTTCAGCTCGCCGATCAGCGGACGCGGCGTATCCGTCGCCGTGCCGCCGTGGCCGATCAGTATGACCGCCTCTTTGTTTGCCATCGAGGGATTATATATCTTTGACCATGAGCCTCTGCCTCCTCCTCCTCGCGCTCGCCGCCCCGGCGGCCGCCGCTCCGCCCGAGATGGAGCGCGAGCTGGCGGGCGTCGTGGAGCTGTTCTACGACATGCAGTTCGACAAGGCCCGGGCCGCCGCCGACGCGCTGGCGGCGCGCCGCCCGAACCACCCCGCCGGGGCCTTCTACCGGGGCGTCTCGTCGTACCAGCACTGGACCGCGGAGGGGATGCGCTCGACGGACACCTACCGCGCCTTCGAGCTCGACAGCGAGGCCGCCGAAAATGCGGCCAAGGCGATCATGGGCTCGAACCCCGCCGAAGCCCACTATTACCTGGGGGCGACGCTCGGCTTCCGCGCGCGGGCGAACATGGCGCAAAAGAAGTTCTTCCGGGCCCTGCCCGACGCCTCCGCGTCGATCAAGCATCTGAAGAAGGCGCTCGCGCTTGACCCGGCGCTGTCCGACGCCCGCCTCGGCATGGGCATGTACCATTACTTCGCCGCGCGCATGCCCGCCGGCGCCAAGCCGCTGGCCTATCTCCTGGTCGGCGAAAGCGCCGACCGCAAGCTCGGCCTCGCCGAGCTGTGGAGCGTCGCTCACTCGACCGGGATCGCGCGCATGGAGGCGCGCTCGGTGCTGGCCGTCATCCTCTCCAAGGACGACGAGGCCGACTGGGCCGGGGCCGAGACCTTGCTCGCCGAGCTGGCGGCGCGCTACCCGCACAATCCGATCTACCGCCTGCGCCGGGCCTACGTCGCCGAGCGGCGCGGGGACTTCGACGCGGCCGTCGCCCTCGCCGATCCCGACGGGAAATGGATCGAGACTTTGCACCCGTCGGTGCGCGCGCCCGCGCGCGCCTGGGCCCTGTACCGCGCGGCCGAGAGCCGCCTGCTCCAGAAGCGCGCCGCGGACACCGAACGCTGGCTCGTCGCGCTCGACCGCCTCCCCCACCCGCGCGGCATGAAGGATTGGGTGCTGTTGCGCCGCGCGAACCTCCTCGACTTCCAGGGCAAGCCCCGCGAGGCGGACGAGCTGTACGGCCGGATCAAGGACAAGACCCCGGCCGCGCTCGCCGCTCGCTTCCGGACCGAGCGCTACCCCGCGGGCCCCAAGGACACCGCGCCCTTCTTCACCGGCTACTAAAGGAGTGTGTCCGAGTAATAGCGGGGCTCTCGGTCGAACGACGTTGTCTGTCCGCTAGGCGCGAGGAGCGAGCATACCTGTAGGTATGTGAGCGACGAGCAACGACGCGGACAGATAACGTCGTTCGACCCATTCCTATCAAGATTTTCGTCGATGTAATCGACGAAAATCTATAAGCGGAGGGGAGAGTCGCATCTGACCGATGGCGTTGTTGCTCCTCGCTCAGATAGCTACGGCTATCCTCGCTCGTCGCGCCTAGCCATCGGTCAGATGCGACTCTCCGAGGGCCACGCTATTACTCGGACACACTCCTAAAGCGCCGGCGCGGCGAACTCCCAGGTCACGCCGAACATCCACGCCCGATCCGCCGTCAATTGCTGGCGATTGACGCGCTGATGCACCGGCAGCTGCAGGTAGGCGTAGGTCGACAATCCCCCGCCCCAATGCCAACGCAGGCCGGGGCTCAGGTGCAGGTACTCGCCTCCGGTGAACGAGACGTCCTCGGGCGTATCGCCGGGCTGGTCCTTGCGCCGCACGCGCAGGCTCGCCTGCGCGCTCAGGTCGAGCGGCTTCAGCACCGGAACGGACGCCCCGAGCGTCGCCTGGAACTCGTTGCCGAGCTGATAGCGCCGCGAGCCCGGGCCGTTCTTGCGGTAGGCGGCGCGGGCGAAGACGGAGCGGGCGCGCCCGCCGGCGCCGCGGCCCAGATTTTGCGTGTAGACGGCGCCCGCGATCGCGTCGTAGGAGCCGGACCCGGGCTGCAGCGGCACCTCGGCCGTGCTCGAGTCGTTGTGCGCGCCGGTGCGCCCGGTCGGGAACTTCCCGCCCAAGGTCAGCGTCGCGGCGGGCGCGTCCGCCCCCTCGCCGCGCCACGCCGTCCAGCGCAGATCGACGAGCAGGTCTCCGACCCCGGTGAAGGTCCAGGTTTTGCGCTCCCCGGCGGCGACGTCCACGTGCTCATGGAAACGCGAGACCACCGGCAAAGAGAACCCGACGCCCCAGCGGTCGTTCGCGTCGTAGTCGAAGCGCGTCGTCCAGATCCGGCTGAGCGTGCGCACCTCGTCGTGGTCCGCGTTCGGGACGAGGCCGACCGGCGCGCGTTCGCCCAGCGCGCGCGGAATGACCTGATCGACGTACTGGAGAGACAGATCGAGGCTCGCGCGGCCCGCCTTCGGCGGCTCGGCCTGAACGTGCTCGATGCTGCAGGCCATCGCGCCGCAGCTGGCGAGGGCGGGGCGCGGAACGGCGACGGCCACGGCGACGACGACGGCAAAGAAATGAGATTTCATGATTCCTCCCTTTGATTGACGCGCCGCGAGGCGCGGACCGATTAGGCGGGGAGGCGGTTCTTGGGAGGCGGAACGAAGGGAGGGAGCGCCACGGAGGAAGCGGTTGGGACCGTCAAAACGATAGCGGCGCTCGCGGACAGCACGGCGATCTGGAGCGGAGCGACGGAAACGGCGAAATCCACGGCGGCTCCGGAAAGAAACGGGGCGGGCGAAGGGTTCGTGGACCCTTTTTCGACGATCCGGCAGACACGGCACGGATCGGTTTGGCCGGTCATCGACATGGTCGCCCAGGCATAGGTCTGGAGCACCGCCCAATGCGCGCCCGTGCCGTAGAGCACGGAGGCGACGAGCGCCAGCCGGATCAGCTTTGTCACGCCGCGATTATAGCTTACGGAACGAGCGGGCAGGCGCTGTACGCGACGTTCTTCTTCAGGAAGGGCGCCAGATCGCCGCAGTCCACGCTATGCGCGGTCTTGAAGTTCGTGATCGAGCCGTCCTTCAGGGAGCAGCGCTCGACGGCGGCGCAGATGTCGCAGTCCTCGTGGTAGAAGAACGCGTCCGTGGTCGTCAGCAGGACGAGAGAGAGGCCGTCGCGGGAGAAGCCCTTG
>JAHFCD010000183.1 GCA_023249695.1 Elusimicrobiota bacterium | reverse complement strand
GTCAAGGTGCGGTCCGCGCGCCCGAAGGTCAGGCGGATCGCCAGGCTGATCTTGCCTTCCGGGAGGTTCTTGCCTTCGTAGACGTCGAAGAGCAGTATGTCCTGGAGCTCCTCGAGGCGGTAGGCGCGCACGACGGCCTCGACGCGCGCGTACGGCGCGGCCTTGTCGAGCACGAGCGCCAGGTCGCGGCGCGACACCGGCAAAGCGGAGAATTCCTTGAAGCGGGCGACGGCTTCCTCGCGGCCGGCGAGCCAGTCGAGATCCGCGTCGAAGACCAGGGCGCCTTCCCGTTCGAGATCGTGGGCCCGGGCGACGCGCGGGTGCAGCCAGCCGACCGTGGCGACGGGCTTGCCGTTGACGGTCGCGCGCAGGGAGTTGGTCGGATGAAACAGCGGATCGGACGCGGTCTTGCCCGCGCCCGGCTCGCCGAGCTTGGCCCATACGAGTTCCCCGGCGCCCTCCAGGAGATCCTCGAGGACCGCCTTCGCGTCGTAAAAGGACGCGCGCGGCGCCCGCGCCGCCTGCCAGCGCGCGTCGAGCACCGGCCCCAGTAGGATTCCCGCGACGCGCCAGACCTCGTCGACCTC
Organism: Elusimicrobiota bacterium; assembly: GCA_023249695.1. Taxonomy (GTDB): domain Bacteria; phylum Elusimicrobiota; class Elusimicrobia; order UBA1565; family UBA9628; genus GWA2-66-18. The sequence goes on along the minus strand of JAHFCD010000183.1, from coordinate 5,093 downwards.
CTTGCCGCGGATCGCGTAGGACTTGCCGAGCTCGAAGAAGCGCACCGAATCCGCGCCGCGGCCGAGGTTGTACTGGGCGTTCTTGAGCAGGCCCGGCAGCAGCGAGGAGCGCAGCAGCGCCCAGTCCTCGGAGAGGGGATGGGCGACCCGCGGCTGGGCGTCGGGCGAGAGGCGGCACGCGGCCAGCGTTTTTTCGGAGACCAGATCGTAGTTGTACGCCTCCCACAGACCGAGGGCCGTGAGCCGGGTCCGCACGCGGCGCGATTCCGTCTCGACCGGCGTGAGGCGCGCCGTCTTCGCCGCCATCGGCGCCATGCGGTAGGGAATGTTCTCGTACCCGAGGAAGCGCCCCGCTTCCTCGGCCAGGTCGTTCGCCGTGAACAGGTCATGCCGCCAGGAAGGCGCGTCGAACGTGAACTCGGCGCCGCCGTCGTGGACCGTGCCGATCGACCCGAGCGCCCCCTTCACGGCGAGCTCGGTGAAATCAGACCCCAGCACCGCGTTGATCTTCGCGACGCTCGCGCGAATCGCCGGCCGGGCGGGAACTCCCGCCTTCGCCTCGACGGGCCGAGCCGCGGAGCCTCCCGCGAGCCGCAGGATCAGGGCCGCCGCGCGGTCGGCCGCCGCGCGCGGGGCCTCCGGGTCGGCGCCGCGCTCGAAGCGATACGAGGAATCCGACCGCAGCCGCGTCTTCTGAGAGGATTTGCGGGCCTCGACGGGATTGAAGAAGGCGCCTTCGAGAATCACCCGCTTCGTCGCCGTGGTGACCGCGGTGTCTTCCCCGCCCATGACGCCCGCCAAGGCGACGGGTTTTTCCGCGTCGGCGATCACCAGAAGGCCTTCGGGAAGGTCGTAGGTCTTGTGATCGAGGGCCAGCAGCTTCTCGCCGGCTTTCGAGCGCCGCACGACGATCTTCGAGCCCGCGAGCTTGTCCGCGTCGAACGCGTGCAGCGGCTGTCCGATGTCGTGCAGGACATAATTCGTGATGTCGACGACGCTGTTGATCGGCCGCAAGCCGATCGCCTCGAGCTTGGCCTTGAGCCACGCGGGAGAGTCGCCCACGGCGACTCCCTCGATCAGCCGCGCGCCGTAGAACGGGCACGCCTCGCCGTCCTCGACGGTCACGGGAAACGACGGGTGCTGCGTCTCCATCATCCCGCCGCCGAGCGGCTTCAGCTCCTTCCGGAAGTAGGCCGCGAGCTCGCGCGCCAGGCCGCGGTGCGACAGGCAGTCGGGCCGGTTCGTGGTGACCTCGACCTCTAAAATATCGTCGGCGGGCCCGAGCAGGGAGCCCACGTCGGTGCCGAGCGCCGGGCCCTCGCCCATGATCCAGATCCCGTCCACGTCCTTGGGCAGTCCCAGCTCGGAGCGCGAGCAGATCATGCCCTGGCTCTCGACGCCGCGCAGCTTGCGGCCTTCAATTTTTATTGAAGTGCCGGAGGCACCGGGCAGGACGGCGCCGGGCCGCGCGTACGCGACGGTCTGCCCGGCGTCCACGTTCGGGGCGCCGCACACGACCGTCCGCTTCACGGCCCCGTCGTCGACGACGCACACGGAGAGCTTGTCGGCGTTGGGGTGCTTCTCCTTCGACACGACCTTGCCGACGACGACGCCGGTGAAGGTCGGCCCCAGGCGCTCGTGGCCCGCGACCTCGAAGCCGATCTTGAGCAGATGGACCGAGAGCTCCGCCGCGGAGATCTCGAGGGGAAGATGTTCCTTCAGCCAGTTATAGGAGACTTTCATCGAATTGTTTTAAAAAGCGTTGGTCGTTGGTGTAAAAGTGGCGCAGGTCGCGCACGCCGTGCAGCAGCATCGCGACGCGCTCGACGCCGATGCCGAACGCGAAGCCCGACCACTTCGTCTCGTCGTAGCCGACGGCCTTGAGCACGGCCGGGTTCACGACGCCCGCTCCCAAAATCTCGATCCAGCCCGTGTGCTTGCACGACGGGCAGCCGGTGCCGGGGCAGAAGAAGCATTTGACGTCCACCTCGGTCGACGGCTCGGTGAACGGGAAGTAGGACGGGCGAAAGCGGGTCTTGGTGGCGGAGCCGAGCAGCTTCTGCAGGAAGGTCTGCAGGTGTCCCTTCAGGTCCGCGAGGCCGATATTCTCGTCGACGACGAGGCCTTCCACCTGGCCGAACACGGCGGAGTGGGTCGCGTCGAGCTGCTCGTGCCGGAATACGCGCCCGGGGCACACGACGCGCAGCGGCGGGCGCATGGATTCCATCGTGCGGACCTGCACCGGCGAGGTGTGGGTGCGCAGCAGCAGCGGCAAATCCTGGAGGTAGAAGGTGTCTTGGCTGTCGCGCGCGGGATGATTCTCCGGTATGTTGAGCGCGGTGAAATTGTGCCGCTCATCCTCGACGTGCGGCCCCTCCGCCCAGGAATAGCCCATCAGCTGGAAGATGCGCGCGATCTCGTGGAGCGTCGTCGTCAGCGGGTGCAGCCGCCCGCGCGGCGCGCGCACCGACGGCAAGGTCAGGTCGATCGCGTCGGCGGCCAAGGCCGCCGTATCGCCCTGGTCCTCGAGCGCGGCGCGGCGGGCCTCGATCGCGGCGTCGAACGACGCCTTCAGCGCCTGCGCCTTCGGCCCCAGCTCGCGCTTGTCCTCGATCGACAGGTCCTTCAGGGACTTGAGCAGCTCGGTCAGCTCGCCCTTCCTCCCCATAAAACGGACGCGGACCTCCTCGAGCTTCAGGAGGTCCGCGTCATTGACTCCGGCTTCACGCAAGGCCGACTCGGCTGAGACGTAGGATTTCTCCCAGTCGGCGCGAGTCATGGCCGGAGTTTTACGCGCCCTTGGTGAGGGCGATGATCTTGCCGAACGACGCGCCGTCGCGGATGGCCATTTCGGAGAGCATCTTGCGGTTGAGCGTGATGCCGGCCTTCTTCAGTCCGCTGATGAAGCGGCTGTAGGTCGTGTCGTGCTGGCGGCAGGCGGCGTTGATGCGCTCGATCCAGAGGGAGCGGAAATCGCCTTTCTTGTCCTTGCGGCCGATGTACGACTCGGCGAGCGAGGCTTCAACCTGCTGCTTGACCATCCGCCAGCGCGAGCGCTTGGCGGAATAGTTTCCTTTCGCGATCTTGAAGTATTTCTTCTTGTGGGCGCGGGTCGTGACGCCTGATTTAATTCTCATGGTTGTTCTCTATGCCTCAGCCGTACGGGAGGAACCGACGCATCGTCTTCGAGTCGGTGGCGTTCAGAACGGAAGTGCCGCGCAGGAAACGGCGGCGTTTGCCGCCGAGCGGGGCCATCAAATGCCGCTGGCCGGGATGCTCGTGCTTGAACTTCCCCGCGGCGTTGGTGCGAAAGCGCTTCTTGGCGCCGGAATGCGACTTCAACTTGGGCATACGAACCTCTACTTTATTTGAGCGTCTAGTGCGGCTTGGGTATCAACGTCATCACGAGCCGGTTGCGGTCGGGCATCGGAGCCTGCTCGACGGCGGCCTTCTCGATCAGTCTTTGCTGAATCGACATCAAAAGCTTGAATCCCAGATCCCGGTGCTGCATCTCGCGGCCGCGGAAGACCACCGTGATGCGCACCTTGTCGTGCGCGTCGATGAACTCCTCGATCTGGCGGATCTTGACGTCAAGATCGTGCTGACCGATGTTCGGCCGGAACCGCAGTTCCTTCAAAAGCCCCGCCTTCTGCTTCTTCCGGGACTCCCTTTCCTTCTTATCCTGCTCGTATTTGTACTTCGAGTACGGTAAAACCTTGCAAACCGGAGGCGTCGCCGTCGCCGCCACCTCGACGAGATCCAGGCCGCGCATGCGAGCCAGGGCCAAAGCTTCGGCGATCGGCTTGACTCCCACCTGCGTCCCGTCCGCGTCGATGAGCCGAACCGTGGCGGAGCGGATCATGTTGTTGATCCGGGTGTGATCTCGGGTGTCCTTAAAATTCTTGTTGTAGTTGTTGATGAGGCTGGATGCTCCTAATTCACGGTTGTCCGGAAGAAGGGTAATGGTAGCAAGTCTCCGACGGGGGCGTCAATCGGAGAATCAAACGGCCGCGTGAAGGCTGATGGCGTCGTAGAGTACCTCAAGAGGCTCTCCGGCGCGCTTCCCGCGGGGGACGCGTATGATGTCGAGATTCTCGAAATGAATAACGTCCGTATAGATATTTTTGAAGTCGCGGCCGGCGATTTTCGCGAGCTGATTGATGGAGGTGGGCTTGTGCTTGCGAATCAGCCGGAGCATTTCCAGGCGCTTTTCGGTGAATAGGGCGCGGGCCGCGTCAAAATCCGTAAAAAAAACGCCTGTATTACCCGGCCCCGGCTTGCCGGCCTCGGCGAGCTTCCAGGCCGCGATGAATTCGGCTTTGGCCTCGGCGGCGGTCTTGATTCGGACCTCAAAGACTCGCATTGGCTTTTTAGACGTCTTTTTGGAAGTCTTCAATCAGTTTTTCCACGTTGACGAAATCGTACGGAAGCTGTACGGGCCCGAGATGCTTGTGATGGCCCTTCGGATGATGATTATCGTATAAAACCGCGGGCGTCTCGTCTTCACGCAGGATATACACCAGTCGATAGCGAATTCCGTCAGGCTGGCGCGCCGATCTTGGAACGGACCAGATCACGTGCTGCTCGATGCCGCCGCCGGGATAAGTGAGCTTGAACTCATGGATGAGCCGAACCATAAGCTATGGTTTAGTATACCATAATAGGGAGATTTTGTCAAGAGTCATCTCCTACTATACGATCGAGGGGTGGGGAAAGTTGCCTAGATAGGGGGGGGCTCGACGAAAAACGCGAGCCGATCATGAGGGGCTGTGCCGCCCGGTTGAGCGCTACTTATACAGGCGCTTGGACATCAGCTTCACGGTGTCGTCGTCTTCCCGGATGAGCTCCACGCCGACGTCGTTCGCGACGCACTCGAAAACGGAGTCGCGGAAGGTGAAGATGAAGTGCTTCTTGCGCGGCGCGCCGGCGGGGGAGAGGGAGCGCGCCCAGGACGAATCGCGGACCTCGAAGGCTCCGTGCGCCTTGAGCCCGCGCTCCGCGAGCGGGTGCGCGCTCAGCGGCTGGGCGTCCGGCCGTCCGAAGAGGTGCGCGGCGCACATCGGGAAGGTCGCGATGACGGTCAGCTCCCGGCC
>JAHFCD010000182.1 GCA_023249695.1 Elusimicrobiota bacterium | reverse complement strand
GACTCCGAAGCAGCTCGAAGGCGTCGCCCGGACGGCGCTCGCCGCCGGCGCGGCCGAGGCGGAGCCGCCCGAGTCGAGCGTGGAAGACGCCAAGCGCGCGCTGGAGGGGAATCCGAACGATCTCGAAGCCCTGCGCCGGCTCGCCGCGCTCCACCTCGCCCAAAAGCGTCCGGCCGATGCCGCCGCCTACGCCGAGAGGCTCTCCAACGCCGTCCGCAAGGCGCCCGTCTGGCAGCGCGCGGAAGCCGATCGCGCGCTCGCCGCCCTCTAGCGCGAGCTCGGCAGCGACGTCAAGGCCTACCGGACTCTCGAGCGGGCCCTCGACCAGAATTCGGACGCCCTCGAAACGTTCAAGATGCTGGAGCGCATACCGGATTACCGGCAGAGCGATCCCAAGTCCTCGGGCGGCGCGATGGTCATCTATTGCGCGGCCGCGGAGATGCGCATTTCGCTCGGCGACAGGGCGGGAGCGAAAGAGGAGCTCGAGCAGGGCCTGACGCTCGATCCGGGGCACGCCTGGGCCTTGAGACTCATGGAAGCGCTTAAAAAGACCCCCTAAGCGGCCATTTTACTCCATGTTCACGGGGTTTCGGGCGGCGGATGGGAGACAGGTTTATCTCAAGATAATCGAACGAGGATATCTCTATTTGAACGGCATGACGCCGAAGGCGCCAGGTCGTTCAATCGCCCGGATTCAAAACCCCATGAACTTGGAGCATTTTAGCCTTGTATTTCCGACGAAGGGCTGTTACAATGACAAAATCACAGGTTTCTGGGGGACTCATGAAGATGACGCAGAAGTCGGCCGTCTCCGTTTCCTGTCTCTTGGCGCTGATCATGGGCGCCGTCAGCCCGGTCCACGCGGCTAAGCACAAGATTCGCTGGCTCCTCGGTCACCCGAACCTCGATTTCTTCGAAGAGGCGGCCTCCAGCTTCAAGGCCGCGGTGGAAAAAGGCAGCAACGGCGACATCGAGGTCCAGATCGTGACGGCCGAAGATCCGTGGCGGAACGACCAGGGCCGGGTCCGTCCTGAAATCGCCGACAAGGTCGCGAAGGGCGAGGCCGAGATGGGCCACTCCTTCACGAACGTCCTCGGACAGCTCGACCACCGCCTGTGGGCGTTCGACTGCCCTTACCTGATGAAGGGCTACCTCCACATGGAAGGCGTCATCGAAGGGCCCATCGGACCGGAGCTTCTCGAGGGCCTGCGCGGCCAGAAAATCGTCGGCTTGGCCTTCACCTACAGCGGCGGCGCCCAGGGCGTCGCGACGGCCGACCGGGAGATCCGCGGGCCGGAAGACCTGAAGGGCCGCAAGATCGGCGTGTTCGGCGACGAGGTCGACACGGCCTGGCTGACCGCTCTCGGCGCGAAGCCGGTCGCGATCAAGCACCGCCTGACCACCATCAATCCCCTGACGCAGGACGGCACGATCGACTCCGCCGTGGTCACCTGGCGCCGCGTCCGCGAGGCGCACCTCCAGGAGCGCTACAAATACGTCAGCATGATGAATTCCTCGTACCTGGTCAGCGTGACCTACATCAACGACAAGTTCTACGACGGCCTCCCGGAAAAATACCGCACGCTCATCAAGCAGTCGGCCCTGACGGCCGCCCGCATCGAGCGCGCGCGCACGATCGAGCTCAACGAGCTGACCAAGCGCGAATCCATGGCCAAGGGCATCGTTCCCGTCTTCCTGTCCGACGCCTCCCGCGCGAAGTTCCAGGAGGCGCTGCGCCCCGTCTACGCGAGCAAGCTCGACGCGATCGTCGGCAAGGACCTGCTCGAGCGCATCCGCAAGACGAACGACAGCGACAAGCTCCCTTCCGGGCTCGACCTCGTCGGCCGCTAGCGCCCCGCTGAAAAAGCCGTTCTATTTCGTAGAATGACCGCGTGAAAGCGGTCGTCTTGAAAGCGTTCGGCGGCGTCGCCAACCTCGAGCTTCAGTCCGTGCCCGACCCCGTCCCGGGGCCCGGTGAGGTCCTCCTACGCGTGCGCGGCTGCGCGCTCAACCACCTCGACCTGTGGATTCGCGAAGGCCTGCCCGGCTCGAAGGTCAAGACGCCGCACATCCTCGGCTCCGACGTCGCCGGCGAGATCGCCGGCCGGCGCGTCGCGGTCCACCCGGGCCTGTGCTGCGGCGCCTGCCCGGCGTGCGCGGACGGCCGCGAGTCCGACTGCCCCGACTTCGGGATCATCGGCGCCTACGGCGGCTCGCCCGGCGGCTGCGCCGAGGCCCTCGCCGTGAAGGCCGCCCACCTGCTCGACATTCCCGCGGGGCTGTCGTTTGAAGAGGCGGCGTCCTTGCCCTTGACCTTGCTCACGGCCTGGCGCATGCTCAAGACCTTGGGCGAGGTCGGACCGGGCCAGACGGTCCTCGTCATCGGCGCCGGCTCGGGCGTCTCCGTCGCCGGCATCCAGATCGCGAAGGCGCTGGGAGCGGCCGTGATCGCGACGACGAGCGACGCCGGCAAGGTCGAGAGGGCGAAGGCGCTCGGCGCCGATCACGTTCTCCTGGCTCCGCCGGCCGACCTCGCGCGCGAGGCGCGCCGCCTCACCGGCGGGGCCATGGTCGACGTCGTGCTTGATCACGTCGGCCCCGCGCTGTTCATGGACGCCCTCAAGTGCCTCCGGCCATCCGGCCGCCTCGTCACGTGCGGCTCGACGTCCGGCCCGAAGGTCGAGCTCGACATGCGCTACGTGTTCAGCCGCCAGCTGCGCGTCATCGGCGCGCGCATGGGCAGCCTCGCCGAGATGCGCGAGGCCTGGAAGCTCGTGACGTCCGGCGCGGTCAGGCCCGTCGTGGACCGGGTGTTCCCGCTCGCGGAGGCCGCGGCCGCGCACGAGCGGCTCGCGTCGCGCGGCCAATTCGGCAAGGTCGTGCTCTCGCTTTGAAGCGCGAAACCCCCGTCCCGGGCTGGCTCCTGGCCGCGGCGCTGGCCCTGCCGCTGCTCGTCCTGGGCGCGCCGCTCATCGAGATCGACGACGCCCGCTACGCCGAGGTCCCGCGGGCGATGGCGGCGTCCGGCGACTGGATTCTGCCCAGCCTCAACGCGATGCCGTACGTCGAGAAGCCCCCGCTGTGGTACTGGCTGAGCGCCGCGTCGATCAAGGCGTTCGGGGCCGGCGAGGCGGCGGCGCGCCTGCCGATGTTCCTGCTCGCCTTGCTCGGAGCGGGGGGGATCTTCTGGCTCGGCTCCTGGCTGTACTCGCCGGCCATCGGACGCTCCGCCGCGCTCGCGACGGCGACGGCCGGGCTGTGGCTGTTCCTCGCCCACAACCTGACGCTTGACCTGCCCGTCAGCGTTTTCCTCCTGTGGACCACGGCCTTCATCCTCCGTGTCTTGGAGAAGCCCGAGGACGCGCGCTGGGCCGCTCCCGCGGCGTGGCTCGCCGCGGCGCTCGCGTTCCTGAGCAAGGGCCTCATCTCGGTCCTTTTTCCCGTGCTGTGGACCGTCGCGCTGATCGGCCTCTTCCCGAAATGGCGGCGCCCCGCCCTGAAGCTGCTCTCGCCCGGAGGCATGGCCCTCGCGGCCGCGATCGCGGCCCCCTGGTTCTTCGCCGTGCAGGCGCGACGGCCCGACTTCTTCCACACCTTCTTCATCGAGCAGCATTTCCAGCGCTACCTGACGCCGAAATACTCGCGCGGCGCGCCGTGGTGGTTCTATCTCGCGCTGCTGCCGGCCGGCGCCCTTCCGTGGACGGCGCCGTTTCTCTCCGGCCTGGCCAAGACCCTCCGCCGCCCCTTCGGCGATCCGCGCTCGACGGCGCTCGCCCTGTGGGTCGTCGGCGTCATCGCTTTTTTCACGACCTCGAGCTCGAAGCTCGCGACCTACGCGCTGCCCGTGCTCCCGCACGCGGCCCTGTTGGCGTCGCTCTCGATTTCGGACGGCCTCCCGGCGTGGTCGCGCCGCCTGTGCCGGGGCCTGGGCGTCCTCCTTCTGCTGGGCTCCGCCGTGCTCGTCCTGCTCTGGTTCCGCCTGCCGTATCTGTCCTTGCCGCCGATCGGAGCGGACGAGGCGCTCCTGCGCCGCCTCGCGGCGCTCGTCGCCGCGTTCCTCGCCTGCCTCGGGGCCGCGCAGCTGTACGCGCCTTCCGCGAAGCGCCCGGCCTTCGCGCTGGGCCTCGGCGGCGTGCTGGCGGGCTTGTGCGCCCTCGCCGGCGCCTCGGCCGCGTCCCCGCTGATCAGCGCCAAGGAGCTCGCGCTGTCCGTGAAGGCCGCCGCGGGCCCGGGCGACGAGCTCTGGACCTACGACAGCTATCTGCACGGGCTGCAATTCTACACGGGCCGCCCCGTCGACCGGATGGTTTACTTCGTCGGCGAATTCCATTACGCGAAGCGCGATGACGCCAACGCCGGGCGCTTCGGCGACGACGACGAGGTGCGGGCCCTGCCGCGAGCCGGAGGGCGGACCTTCGTCGCGATGAAGGCCTCGCGCCGGGCGTACTTCGAGACGGTCGCGCCGAAAGGCGCGATCACGTCGTGGCGCGTATTCGGCCCCTGGGCGCTGGCCGAAATTCGGCCGCGCTGAACTAAGGGCCTTCGCGGACGACGGACGTATGAAAACGATCGCGCGCGAGCGCGCGTATGCGCCAGCCGCGGTTGCCGGCTTCCATCTTGAACGGCTCGGGCATGAACAGCACCGCCATCGCGGTCCGGAATTCCGCGGGATCGCCGCTGGCCTCCGCCAGCTGATCGATCGACGTCGCGTAGGTTCCGTTCTTCGCCTTGTAGGCTTCCTGGACCTGAGAGACGACGCCGAGCCCTTCCTTCGCCTTGGCGACGGCGGCCCGGTCGGCCGGCGTGGGCCGCGACCAGCCGGAATAGATCTGGAAGCCGAACAGCCCGAGGGCGCCGAGCGCGCCGGCGAGGAACAGCGCCGCGCCCTCGGCCGTGGATTTCCGGTAGGCCTCGATGACGACCGTGCCGGAGGCGTAATCGTGCAAGGTCCGGTTCTCGCGGTTGAGCAGCGCCACGAGAAAGCCGAAGCTCCCGCCCGTGGTCCCGACAAGCCAAACCGCCGCGCGGATCAGGCTGCGCAGGAAGCCCGGAGGTCCGCCGTCGCGCGCGACGACGCGCAGCCCGAGCAGGCGCTTGCCGACCGTGCCCCCGTTCAGGTTCCCGACGAGCTGATAGGTGAAGACCGCGGTGATCCAGGCGGCCCCGACGAGCGCCAGCAGCTCCGGCGTGGGGGGCTTCGCCAACGGCCCGACGAGGACCCAGACCGTCGCGGCGGCTCCGGCGCCGAAAGGAAGCGTGTCGAGCAGGTAGGCGACGAAACGGTCGCTGAACCGCGCGGCGCGACTCTCGATGGTCCCGGGCTCCATGACCTCAAGTATAGGTGTCGTTGCCGTTTAAATCAAGAACACTCCTTCGGACCCAGGCGGGCCTAGGCCGATTGTCCGCGGAGGCCTAGAGCCAAAGCCCATGAGCGGAGGGGGGCCATCCTCCTATAATAACCTCACGATGAAAACCTCCTCCCGGCCGACGCGCTTGATCGCCTCCGTTCTCGCTTTCGCGCTCATGCACGGCGCCTTCGCGCCCTCGGCCTGGTCCCAGATCGTCAAGGTCGGCGCCGTCAGCGCCCCCGTCGGAGGCTCCGCCGCCGCCGGCGCGATCAACGCCCTCGCTCCCGTCGTCTCCGCCATGCCGTTCCTGTCGCCGTCGAACGCCGCGCTCTCCGGTAATTTCGG